>CAZNVQ010000001.1:0-10743 GCA_964576425.1 uncultured Flavipsychrobacter sp.
CATATAATTTAAGCAAAAAGCTGGAAAATATAATAAACCAAAGCTGCCATTGTTGCACTTACAGGAATAGTTAAAATCCAAGCCCAAAGTAAGTTGATAGTAACACCCCAACGCACTGCTGATAAACGTTTTGTTGCACCAACACCAATGATGGAACCAGTAATAGTATGTGTTGTGGAGACAGGAATACCCATTTGTTCGGTCATAAACAGGGTTAAAGCACCTGAAGTTTCAGCACTTACACCTTCTAAAGGAGTAACTTTTGTGATTCTAGTTCCCATAGTTTTAATGATTTTCCAACCACCGCTCATGGTTCCTGCTCCAATAGCAGCATAACATGCTAATGGGACCCAATCTGGTATGCTTTTCACATCACCAATTAATCCATTGGCAAAAAGTGCTGCTCCAATTATACCCATAACTTTTTGAGCATCGTTACCACCATGACCAATGCTGAAAGCGGCTGAAGACAACAACTGCAAACGCTTGTACATACTGGCTTCTCTGAAAGCACTTGGTGCGCGTAAACGCTCTGTATAAATATAGGAAAGCGCAAAAATTACAATTGCTATCATTATTCCGTAAACAATAACACTATTATCAGATTTGTCAATTTCAGCAACTAAATCTTTTTTTGCATCAATTTTCATATCTTCTTTGAACTTTGCTAGAACGCTAGCTTCCATAGGACTTGCAACATTCATTGAATCGATCATGGCGTCGAAACCAACTTTATGATACAATCCTAGCATAGGTTTCAGGAGTTCATATTTTTCCTTTGCAGTTTCATATTCCTTTTTCTTACCCTCATTCACAGTCAATTCATTTTTCAATTGTTTGACTTTGAAAAACTTGGTGAGCTTGTCGCCAAGTTTTGACTTTTCGACATCTTTGATTGAAGCTACGGCAAGCACTTTTTCAGCCACTCCTTCTGCACCCAATTCATCAAGTTGATTAGCATAAACTGCTGCTTTCTCAAGATTCTCTTGAGCTTTTGCTAATGACTCAGATTTAGAAGGGTCTTTCTTTACTTGTTCTTTTAGTTTATCCACTAAAAAGTACTTACCCATATTTTCTTTAACCTTGTTGTCTTCCAACTTGTCAAACAAAAACCAAGTAAATGCAGCACTTAATGCCATGATAGTCAATTTCAACCATGTTTTTCTGACGACTGTCACCAAAGCTACGAACATAGAAATGACCATACCAATGAGTGGTGCTAATAAAATAAAGAGAACTGTTTTGATAATTTTTTCACTATCAACTACATCGCCAATAGGCAAGAAACCTTTAGTGTAAAATGCATGAGCAATAGCAGCCCCAGCAAATCCACCGATTAATGTATGTGAAGATGAAGATGGAATACCATACCACCAGGTTAGAAGATTCCAACTGATGGCTGCAATGAGACCTGAACAAACAACAGGGAGCGTAATAAATTCTTCCCTAACTGTTTTACCAATTGTGTTGGCTACAGCATGATCTTTAAAAATAAAAAATGCAACGAAATTGAAAATTGCTGCCCAAAGAACGGCCTGAAATGGCGTCAATACTTTTGTGGAAACAATAGTTGCGATTGAGTTAGCGGCATCATGAAATCCATTGATGTAATCAAAGATGAGCGCTAAGGCGATAACGACAATTAATAATGTAGTCATAAGAAAAAGACCTGTACCTTAATTTTAAGCGTACTTAATAATGATTGATTCAATAACATTTGCTGCATCTTCACACTTGTCTGTAACAAGTTCCAACATTTCATACAAATCTTTTTTCTTGATGAGCTCAACAGGAGCCATATTGGAACTAAACAAATGAACCATGGCTTTATCAAGTAGTTCATCTGCCTCATTCTCCAAGCTATTTATTTTCACACAACTTTCTGTGATAGCACGTAAATCTTTCATATTTCTGATTTCTTTCAAAGCTTTGCTGAGCGCAGCTACTGAACGAACAATCACATCTGCAAAAGCAATAGTATATTCATCAGCACCTTCAATTTGATAATTGTGGATACGTTTTGCAGCTCCCCAAAGAAAATCAGCAATATCATCCAAAGAGGTTGCTAGTGCATGAATATCTTCTCTATCAAAAGGTGTGATGAAATTTCTACCCAATTCAATGAAAATCTTGTGAGTAATTTCATCATTTTGATGTTCCAAATCTTCAAGTGCTTTCAAAGCAGCTTCCTTTTTTGAAGGGTTAGAATCTTTCACAGACTGGGTAAAAGTATCTGACATCTGAGTTAAAACGCCGGCTACTTCTTCAAATAAGCTGTAAAATACTTTGTCTTTTGGTTGGAAAATTTTTAAAATACTAGAAAGTGACATTTTATGAAGATTAAATTGTGAGCAAAACTAATTGAATTTAATACGGTTGAATTTTAATAACAAAATGGTAATGATTTCTTAATACAATTTAAATAACATTAGATTTAAAAACTATATTGAAAACGCCATGTAAATAAATTATCTTTCAAGTCTTTGTCGTAACCTGTTAAATCAGTCAATTCATTTTGAACGAAATCAACATACATTACGCTTTTTAAATGTGTGTTAATGTAATACACATACCCAATACCAAGTGTTTGAAATTTTATATCAGCAGCAGAAAAACCATTTGCTGATGAAATATTTTTTCCTTGGACACTTGTGTTTGGATCATACCAATCATATTTCACTACAATTTGATGTTTCCAACTTGCTAAATGTTGCAAGAAATAAAAGTATGCGCCATCAAATGGTCTTGTGTACAAAGGTTGTGGTGTATTGGTGTTACTAACTGGATAAACACCTGGCGTTTCTGAAGAATTTGCAGTGGCTGTTTGTAGTCCGCGAATGTATTCTAAGCGAAACTCTGTAAAACCTTTTTTGTTAGGAAACTTAATTTGTAAGTCTGCGCCATAATATCTTCTTGGTGTTGCTTTATTGATATTTGCTGTTGACGAATCAAAAACCATTTTTCCATTATTAAATTCATAATATTTAGGTGACTGAGAACCAACCGCCCCGAATAATCCAGAGACACCTCCACTAATCTTCGCTTTACCTAGTGCATTAATAGTTCTTGGTTTGAAGGAAATTCGTCCAATGATATCTTTATAGCTATCATAGTCACCAACGCCAGCCAAACCTTGTCCGTTGAAAACACCAAGGTCAACTTTCAACCAGTTTAATTTTGCATTTGACTTGCGAGGTTCGAGGCTAATCATTGCCCCTAAATCCCGTTCTGTTTTCATTAGAATTTGTGACATCCGCCCCCTTTCTGGCGATTCTCTGTCCCCTGAACCAAGATTGAGTTCATAGCCAAAAGGACGTGCAAACATTCCAGTTGTTAACTGAAATAATTGCCATTTATTCTCATAAAATCGCCCCCAATAGTCTCTTGCAACAAAGGCTCTGTCTGTCCCATCAAATTGAAAAACAAAATAAGCCGCCAATTGACCTTCTTCATTCTTAAAGGTGTAATCCATTCTCAATCTTCCTCTTCTTAAGAAAAACCGATTATCTGAATAAGTCGAAAAATCACCTCCACCATAAGATTTTGCGCCCTTGTCTTCTATGATTTGAAATTGAGGTTGTAAATAACCTGAAAAACGAACGGTACCAAATTTTTGATAGATGGACAACATTCCTTTACCTAACTCGGTAGTTGTATCAATCATATCAGTTAATAACTGTTGGGCACAAAGCCGCTCAACTTGCGCAAAGAACAGCGCAATGAATAAAATAAAGAAACGCATTTAGTTGTTGTAGTTGTAGTTCGAGGGCAAAACTATAAACACGTTTTTTTACAGCAAAGGAAATCTAGAAAGGTAATAATTTGGTAACATTGAGTTAAAATTAGCTTTGTATTCGAATTCTTGGATCGATGAGGCTATAAACTACATCAGTGATAATGCTCACCATAACGAAAAGGAATGCAGATAAAATCACAGTTCCCATCACTAATGGAAAGTCATATTTATCTAATGCATCAACAGTGATACTTCCAATCCCTTTCCAACCAAAAATGTATTCAACAAAAAATGAACCTGCTAAAAGTTCAGCTAACCAACCTGAAATTGCTGTTATAACTGGATTCAAAGCATTTGGCAAAGCATGTCGCCAAACAATTTTTTTTAGCGATAAACCTTTTGCTTTTGCCGTTCTAATGAAATCTTGAGAAAGCACATCCAACAGTGAACTTCTAGTTAATTGTGTAATGATTGCCATTGGACGTATTCCTAATGCAAGTGTTGGCAACAACAAATTCTTCCAACAAATAGTCTTTCCATGCACTGAATCATAAACCCATAAATTGCCAGTCATATTGAGTCCCGTTATTGAATGAAATACATAACCTAGGAAATAGGCAATGATTAATCCAGCAAAAAATGATGGCAACGAAATGCCAGAAACACTAAGTGTAATAGCAGATGCATCTATCCAAGTTCCCTTTTTTAAAGCTGCAATTGTACCTAAGATAATTCCGAAAAATGTAGCCAATAACATAGCACTTATTGCCAATAAAAGTGTTGCGGGTAGCGCATTCATGAGCACTTTACTAACTTCTTGTTTAGTTCGATAACTTCTCCCTAAATAAGGAAATTTTACAATTATTTTTTTCTGTTTGGAAAGCTGAATGATATCAATTTTAGAATAACTTTTTTGTTGGTCTAATTCAGTCCAAACACTAATTGGAGACAAATCATTTAGAAACAAAAAATATCTTGTAAAAATAGGTTTATCAAGATTTAATTCTTTTCTCACTTGTTCTAATGATTGAACATCACTTCGTTGACCCAAAGTCAGTCTTGCAGGATCTCCTGGCAAAACATTAAACAAAAAGAAAACTACAGTCACAACGCCAAAAAGCACGATGCAACTGTAGCCCACTTTTTTAAGTAAATAAGAAATCAAGGTTAGTTATTATTAAAGCTTGAAATAGCTTTAGAATAATCTTTAAAACTGTATTTATTTTTAATAATGCCCTTTTCAATAACCATAAGTCCAGGGTTGGAGCGCATAGCAGTTTTACTTACTGTATTGTCAATCACTAATAATTCAGCGCCAACTAATTTAAACTCATTTTTAAAAGCTTCCGTTTCTTCTTTGGTAGCTGAAGACAAAATATAAAATGGATGTCCAGCAGCGGTACAAGATTTTACAAGCTCTTGAATTTTGTCCATATTATCTTTTCTTGCAGACTTTGTATCTCTTAAGAAAAACAAATAGGCAGTTCCTTCAGCAGATAATATTTCTTGAGTATGGTCATTTCCATCAAAATCTGAAATAGCAAAGTCTTTAATTTCAGGTTCCGCATTTCCTTTTTGAATTAATTTGTCTGTTCTATCAACAAAAGTCCAAGTGCTATCATCCCAAGGATAATTTGATGTAGTAAATTCTTTTTTTACACCACCCTTTTCATAAATCATCACTGTTTCATACTTATCTGGAATAGCCCCTTCTGGAATTTTCATTTTTTCAGGAATACTAACATTTAACTTGTAAGGTAAACAATCATGAAATGGCAAATGCTCCAATGCAAACCATTGAATAAAGAAGGCTAGAAAAGCAGTAACAATCATAATTGAAGTGGTGATGTAATTTTTCTTGAAAATCGGTTGAATCCTTTTTCTGTAAGCAAATAGAATCAACACAAAAATTGTAAGGACAACATCTTTCCAAAAAGTTTCTGCATTAGAAATTTTGATGCAATCTCCAAAGCAACCACACTCTTTTATTTTATCTGTTAAGTAAACATAAGCAGTTAAAAAAGTGAAAAACAAGGAGAGTAATAATAACAAAAATGAAAACAATCGAAATGCAGCACCAATCAACAATGCAATCCCTGCAATTAATTCGAAGCCAATCATTAGCAAAGATAAAGTAAGGGAATAAGGTACAGCCCAGTACATATGCCACACTTCAAAAAACTCATTCATCTTGTAGCTTAATCCAAGTGGATCATTAGCTTTCACAATACCTGAAAAAATAAATAATGCACCAACGATGATTCTTAATAACCAAAGGATGTACTTCATGATTAATAATATTTTGGGGTCAACAATGATTAAAAATACAACTTCTTTAAATTTAAATAATTTTCTTTCCTTTCATAGCATTTTTAAGCGCTTCATCCATTACTCGCTCAGCATAAGGGCGTGAAATATTGTTAAGTTGCTCTGTCCAATTCATAATCAAATCCTTGTCTTGTTTTGCAATAGCTTCTTCCAATTGTTTTATCGCTGATTGAGTAGTTGTTATTTCATCTTCAGCCAATAATTCTTGATGTTTTTCCATAAATCTTTTAGTGGTTTCCATCATTTGATTTGCCTCTGTTGTGGCTTCAACCAATGCACGCATTTTAATATCATCTTTTGCATGAGTTATGGAGTCTAACAACATTTTTTCTAGTTCCTCATCTGTAAGTCCGTACTGTGGTTTGACATCAATCGTTTGGCTTACACCGCTTCGCAATTCTTTAGCACTAACTTTCAAAATGCCGTCAGCATCAATTAAAAAACTCACTTCTATTTTAGGTAAACCCGCTGGCATTGCAGGAATACCTGTTAAGTTAAATTCTGCTAATTTACGATTGTCTTTCACCAAATCTCTTTCCCCTTGAAAAACAGAAATTCGCATGCCGCTTTGACCATCTTTTTGTGTAGTATATTGTCTAGCAACTTTTGATGGTATTTTAGAATTTCTGGGCATCAATACATCCATCAAACCACCCATAGTTTCAATACCTAAAGACAATGGAGTTACATCTAGCAATAGCATTTCAGTGTTGTTACCAGCCAATATATCAGCTTGAACAGCAGCACCTAATGCCACTACTTCATCAGGATTCAATTGATCAAAAATCTCCTGTTTAAAAAACAAACGTACCTGTTCTTTCACATAAGGAACTCTAGTTGAACCTCCTACCATCACGACCGCCTGAATGTCTTTCTGAGTAAGGTTTGCATCCGACAATGCTTGTTGACAACTAACTATTGTTCTTTCGACTATCGGTTGAATTAATCTTTCAAATTCATCCTTTGAAATTTCAAAATTGATATCCTGAATTACGGCTTCAAATTTTTCGTTAGAGGATAAATATTTTTTTGCTTCTTCTGCCAACAATCTTAATTGTGTTGACCATTGTAAACTTGCGTTTAATTGATGTTTTTGTAACCAAAAATCTACAATTGCTTTGTCAAAATCATCACCACCAAGGTAAGTGTCGCCATGAGTAGACAATACATCAAAAATGCCGTTACTAATTCTTAAAATTGAAACATCAAAAGTGCCTCCACCTAGATCATATACAGCAATAACTTTTTCCTCATCTGGCTTCAAGCCCATGCCATAAGCCAGACTTGCCGCAGTTGGTTCATTCACCACGCGAAGCACATCTAAACCTGCTAATTTACCAGCATCTCTTGTTGCTTGTCTTTGGGTATCGTTGAAATATGCGGGAACAGTAATAACGGCTTTATTTATAGGTGTTTTTAATATATGCTCACCACGCTTTTTCAACTCTTTGAGAATTTCAGCAGACAATTCGATTGGTGTGTAAAACTTATCACCAACTTGAATTTTAACTAATGTGTCATTGTCATCATCAATAATTTTATAACTCAATGTAGTTGAAGAATTGACAATATCCTTATATGATTTGCCCATTAATCTTTTCACTGAGTAAATTGTTCTTTCAGGCGCTTTACTCAATTCAGTTTTAGCTGCAACTCCAACTGAGGGTTGATTGTATTCATCAAAATGAACAATGGAGGGCACCAAGGTTAATCCATCAATTTCACGCAAAGCTATTGGCTGTTTGGTATCAGAGCGTACAATAGCAATTAAACTATTTGTTGTGCCCAAATCAATCCCGACAATCATTTCATTTTCTTGCAAATTCCCTGTAGCAATATTGATAGCCACTTTTCCCATTTTCCAATAATTATTTTGTGTTGCAAAAGTAGGATGAAAGACTTGTAAGATGTGATAATTAAAATTGACAATCCAATCGAAAATTGATTAATACCTATTATCTGCAATATTTTTGCAATCGCAAGTTGAGTATATTTGTTCAAGAATCTACAATCTTATGAGGAATAAATTTATTGTATTTTTAATTATTATTTGCTTTGGCGTTGGAAAAGCCATTGCTCAAGATTATTCCAACCGAGGACTTGTTCAAATTAAAGAACAAACCGAAAGCATGCGTTTACAATGGAATAAAGTTTTTGAAGAAGCACTCATTAATAAAAACTTTACTACACTGCCAATTCAGAGATTGCAATTTGAAAAAATCCTTGACCAACATATTCAAACTTTCAGACAAATGATGTCACAAGGAGATGAAAGACCATTACTCGTTGCAGTTAATAACTATTTACAAATTCAAAGGCAATATTTGAAAAATACAATGATTCCAGCTGAGGGTTTGAAATCTTCAGATGCTGATGGCATATCAAAAGTCAACCAACAAACTGCGGAGTTTGCACAAAAAGAGCGTATTTTTTTGCTAGAATTTAATAATGCTGCTTCCACTTCCAATATGGATGAAGGCCCTACCCCAAAAGTGGACAACCAAGAGGAGGAAAACGAAGATGATTTAGAAGAAAAGAAGAATACTGAAAGAAGAGGTTCTGTAATTGGCGACACTCCACGAATGAAGAAAAAAAGCAAGCTTCCACACGAAATGACTGAAGAAGAGAGAAATCCTAAAAAAAATAAGCGCTCAAAAAATAAATCCAATGAAGAAACTGAGGAAGAATAATCCAGTTTCTAGTCATTAACTAATTACAAATAATATATATTTATAAAAGGGTATAACTTAGACTGAAAAGTCTATTTTTGCCCTTCTTTCATTATAAAATTTACTGACTTTGCGGTTAAAATCGTTAGAAATAAAAGGGTTCAAATCATTTGCTGATAAAACCCATGTAGTCCTCGACCATCCAATTACTGGAATTGTTGGTCCAAACGGCTGTGGTAAATCAAATATAATCGATGCCATTCGATGGGTAATAGGTGAACACAAAATCAAAGCCTTGAGAAGCGATAATTTAGAAGACTTGATTTTCAACGGATCAAGAACTCGTTCGGCATCAGGAATGGCAGAGGTTTCCCTGACATTTGAAAACACTAGAAATCTTTTACCAACAGAATTTACAACCGTAACTATTACTCGTAAATTTTATAAAAACGGGGAAAGCGAATACCGTCTCAATGATGTTACTTGTAGATTAAAAGATATACATAACCTTTTTCTAGATACAGGTGTAAGTAATGATTCTTATGCTATTATTGAATTAGGTATGGTGGATGACATCATTAAGGATAAAGATGGTGCAAGAAGAAGAATGTTGGAACAAGCTGCTGGAATTTCAATTTATAAAACACGTAAAAAAGAAGCAAAACAAAAGCTAGAAGCCACAGAACAAGATATTGCACGAATAGAGGATTTGCTTTTTGAAATTGGCAATAACGTGAGAACCCTTGAAAGTCAAGCTAGGAAAGCAGAGCGCTACTTTCAAATTAAAGGAGATTACAAAGAAATAAGTATTGAACTTGCAAAAGCTTCATTAGCTCAGTTCAACGATCAATATAAAGAACTTAATGAGCAGCACGACCAAGAAATAGATAGAAAAACTCAAATCGAAGCTGTGCTTGCAGTTGAAGAAGCGAATGTGGAACAACAAAAGGTGAAGTTGATTCAAAAGGAACAAGAGCTAAACGGACTTCAAAAACAGTTTAATGAATTAGTCAATAGAATCAGACAACTAGAAAGCGACAAAAAGCTTGCTGCGCAAAGATTAGAGCATTTAAAAGACAGAGAAAAAAATCTGAAAGACTTTTTAAACAATGCAGACAATCAACTCAAACAACTTGAGGACTCCATCAAATTTGCCGATGAACAAATCGTGGAAGAAACTTCAAGAATGGAAGAAATGCGCAAGCAACTTGAAAACATGCGAAATGATGTAGATGAAAAAAGAGCCAATTTTGATGATAAAAAGAGAATTTTAGAACAAGTAAGAAACGAATATCAACAAATTCAAAGGTCACAATTCGAAGCAGAAAAAAAAGTAGCCATCGCTGATACTTCTGTAATGAACATTCAAAGAAGTATTCATCAAGTTCAAGAAGAAACTAATCAAAGAAAATATCAAATCAACCAACTCAATCAAGAAAAAGACCAAGCTGAAGAAGAAGCTGCTTTCAAACAAGACACGCTTCATGATTTAATCAACAAACACGAAGCTGTTAAAGAAAAAATATTAAAAAGTCAATCTGAAATTGAAACACTTCGTGCACAATTGATTGACGAAAACAGAAAACTTGATAGTCGAAAAAACGAATATGATTTGCTGAAATCTTTAGTTGACAGTCTTGAAGGTTACCCAGATAGTATTAAATTTTTGAAAAAGAACAAAGACTGGAAAAGCAATGCACCGTTGCTATCAGATGTTTTTGTGGTGCAACAAGAGTACAGGACAGCAATTGAAAACCTGCTTGAAAATTATCTCAACTACTATTTGGTTGATGAATTTTCTGATGCCATTCAAGCAGTACAGTTGCTTGAAAATAACAAAAAGGGGAAAGCTAATTTTTTCATCTTGAAACAATTTGAAAAATATCAAGCGACGACTGTAAGTTCAATTGACAATTTAATACCTGCACTTTCAGTTGTAAATGTAGATGCTCAATATGCGTCACTTGCACAACACCTTTTAGGTCATGTTTATATTGCACCAAAAGACAG
>CAZNVQ010000001.1:10843-50129 GCA_964576425.1 uncultured Flavipsychrobacter sp.
TAACAGAATCGAACACTTTGATCATTTGAATGAATCGGGCTCTAGAAGACTTCAAGAATTGGAAGAGCAATTACAATTTACAAACGAAGACATCAGTGAAACTAGAGCATCACTTCATGAAATAACAGATAGACTAAATGAAATTCAAAAAGGAATTCAACTTGCTGAAGCATCATTCCAGTCTATTGAACAAGAATTTAATTTTGTTAATCAACAATACAATCAACAGAATATCCTTTGCACAAGACAGCAAAGTAAAATTGAAGGATTGAAACAAGAATTGAGTTTTAGGACCAATCAACTCAATGATTTACAACAACAAATTGCTAATAACAAAGAGCAATTACATCAAACTAAATTACAACTTACAGAAACTGAAGGAAAGCTCCATGGTGGTGATGCAGAACTATATGACCTCTTGACTAAAAAAGAAAAAGATGAAAAAGAGTTGAATGAAAAAGATAGAGCCTATTATGAAATGCGGAATGAAATTTCTGCTCAGGAAGGAAAGGTTAACCAAAAAAGAAGAGAGCGTGATCAAGCTGATCAATTGCTAAATGGAGTAAAAGACAAGCTCAATGAAATGAAACTACGTTTGGCAGGTTTGAAAGAACGTTTGAGTGTGGAATTCCGAGTTAATTTGGATGAGATAATTGATGAAGATAGAAATACCGAACTATCTGTAGAAGACTTGAACGCAGAGGCTGAACGATTAAAAAAACGTTTGGAAAACATGGGCGAAGTGAACCCAACTGCCATTGAAGCTTACACTGAAATGAAAGCTCGCCATGATTTCATTCAAGAGCAAAAATCAGATTTAGTGAATGCTAAAGAATCACTTCTTGCAACTATCGAAGAAGTTGAAATGACTGCTAACACTAAGTTTAAAGAGACATTTGATCAAGTAAGAGAAAATTTCAACACAGTATTTAAAGCCTTGTTTACAGAAGAAGATACAAGCGATTTAAGATTAACAGATCCAAACAATGTGGCTGATAGTGGTATTGAAATCTATGCGCAACCAAAAGGAAAAAGACCAAGTACGTTGACCCAACTTTCAGGTGGTGAAAAAACACTAACCTCAACTGCATTTTTGTTTGCCATCTATCTTATCAAGCCTGCACCATTTTGTATCCTTGACGAGGTTGATGCACCACTAGACGATGCCAATGTTGGGAAGTTCACCAATATGATTCGCCAGTTTTCTGACAATTCACAATTCATTATTGTCACACACAACAAACAAACAATGGCTGCAGTTGATGTGATTTATGGTGTAACCATGCAAGAAGCAGGTGTGAGCAAACTTGTACCTGTGGATTTTAGAAGTTTAAATTAATAACATCAATTTTCTAAACAACCGTAAACTATGTTTTTAAATGTTTACGGTTGTTTTTTTCAAACCAAACAAATCACCATTGAGTCAAATTGAAATCATAAAAGACTTGAGTCAAATTGCTCAACTTGCCATTGACAAGGAAGAGGAGAATGTTCACTTTTGGCACCATGTTCAAAGGCAAGACAGTCAACAAGTTGATTCAATTGTAATACCCATTCAAGCAACAATAACAAAGGCAATTGATTGTACTAATTGTGGGAATTGTTGTCAAAAACTAATAATAAATGTTGATAAAAATGAAATCAACAAAGCTGCTTCATTTCTAAATGTTAGCTCTGAAAAATTCAAATCATTGTATATTGAAGAAAGTCAATCAGGTTTTTGCTTTATCAACACCATACCTTGTCATTTTCTAAGTGAAAAAAAATGCAACATTTATGCTGCAAGATTTGAAGAATGTAGTGCATTTCCACATCTTCATAAACCAGGATTTAAAGAACGGTTGTTAGGAACCCTGTTGCACTTTGGTAGCTGCCCAATTATTTTCAATGTTGTGGAACAAATGAAAAAAGAACTTTCATTTTTCAACACAGAAAAAGAATAGCGATTCTTCTAACGTGCATACAAAACCATCAACCAACATAAGAAACCAACAACACATAAAACAAGCCAAGGGCGAAGAGAACGAATTCTATTCTGGCGTTTTTTTAAAGCATAAAAAACTTCAAATACATCTATCATGCTTTCGTATTTCATGTAAACTATTCGAAGTTTTGTAAGAATGCTATCCAAATGTTTTAATTCAAGTTTTTGCAAAACCATCAACATCTTTTCATTGATGACTTTTCTTTGATTCACATCAACTTCATGGAAAACAAATTCAAATTGAGGTAATGAAATTAAAGATAAAACATAATCAGACAGAGCAGCTTGATTCAAGCTATATTCATCCAATTTTGAAACATGTATTTGCAAGTCTTCTAATTGATTAAATAACCAATTGAAGTCGTAAGCAACTTGCTTACTTTTTGATTTTAGGCCAGAATAAAATAACTTTTCATCATAATTTTTCCTTCTACTTAGATGACTTAAAACCTCGTAAGCCTGTTGAATTTGTATAAATAAATCGGTGTGTTCTTGATTATTTTCATTTTTATCTGGATGAAATTTCATCACCAACTTTCGATAAGCGGCTTTGATTTCAACCAAATCTGCTTGATGTGAAACACCTAAAAGCGCATAATAATTTGGCTTTTTCATTTGTTTTGAATCTACTGTTTTTGAAATTTTTGTTTTACAAAAAACATCAATATTCCAGTAATAATAATTACGAAAGCAAGCTCTATATAAAACAATGGACTACTGAAAAAAATGAATAACCAAATAATGATGGAAATCAAAGCTGGCAAAGGGAAAAGTGGCATTTTAAATGGCCTATAGACTTCATTTTTTCTTAACCTCCAACCAATAACTCCTAATGCTTGTGCAATAAATTGAATCAAAATTCTCATGGTGATGATAGCCGTAATTACATCTGCCATTTTAAACAAAAGACTAAAAACAAAAGCTACACTTCCAAGCACCAACAATGAAACATTAGGAAATTGGTGTCGTGGATGAACCTTTGCAAAAACAGGAAAAAAATCACCATTCAATGCAGCAGCATAAGGTACTCGTGAGTAACCAAGCATAACAGAGAATAAAGAAGCAACAGCTACACACAAAACTAAAACTGTTGCGAACTGACCCACTGTATGACTATACAAATGTTCAAAATAAACACTAACAACAAAATCGCTTTCTGCAACTTGATGCCAAGGCAAAACTCCTAGAATTGTTGTTTGCATTAAAAGATACAAAATAGCGATTCCAGAAATTGAAATAAAAATACTTCTAGGAATGTTTTTGGATGGCTCATTTATTTCAGCACCAAGATGACAGACATTGTAGTAACCCAAGTAAGAATAAACTGATTTCAAAGAAGATTGCCCTAAAGCCACAAAAAAAGCGGAACTCCAGCTTATATTTTTCCATTCAAAATCTAAAGATTGATGCCAATTAACATGAGGAAGACCTGAAATAATAATCCATAAAATAGTCCCACCTGTTACGAACCAAAGAAATATAGATATCTTTCCAATGCTTTTTATTCCTCGATATAAGAGAAGCACTAAAAATAAAACTAAACTTCCACTCACTATTTTTTGAGCTATTGGCGACAACGGAACTAAAAAGGTTAAATACTTAGAAAAGCCAATACTTCCACTTGCCACTACCAAAGGTGCTTGAATTGTTGTTTGCCAGATAAACAAAAACGAAATAAGCTTACCGAACTTCCCTTTATATAACCTTTGTAGAAATACATAGCTGCCTCCTGCTTCGGGAAAAGCCGCGCCTAATTCCGACCAAACAAAGCCATCCATATAGGCAAGCAAAGCACCGAGTATCCATGCTAAAATACTCATAGGTCCTTGCATCAGACCCACAATCAAAGACATGGTGATAAATGGTCCAATACCTACCATATCGATCATGTTTATGGCTGTGGCTTGAACTAAGTTTAAGTCACGTTTTAATTCGTGTTTATTAGAAATTGGATTCAAGTATTCTATATTTATTTGACCAAGTTAGGAAAATGTCTTTTAGCTACAACTAAAGGATTAATGGTTAAAAAGGTTTATTAACTTCACAGCGCAAACTCCAACAATATTTATGAAATATTTTAAACTCATTTTGCCGATAATTGCCATTATAATTTCTATAACAAGTTGTAACAAGGATGAAGTAGTTAAAACTGTAAGCTACAAGACATTGGTTTATGAAATTGAGAATAATGTTGATAGTCTTTATGTCACTTATCGCAAAGCAGTTTACAACGACCAAATTAAAGGCAACATAGATTTTGATACTGTTTTCAATACAAAAGTCACGCATTTTTTGACTATGCAAGTGTTGATTGGTAAGCCAATTGTGCTTTTTGGTTTGAGCAACAAAGGAGGCAACTTTCACTTGAAAATAAAAGATAAAGATGGATTAGTATTAGCTGAAACTGATACAATTGCATTTTACCCTGCAAATGAATTGCACCCAGATCAATACAGTTCAAGGTTGGAATATTTACCTTAATTAGCTTTCAATGTTGGGTCTTCAACTCTTGCTGTCCTTAATGCAGGATAAATGGATGCAAGACAACCAACAAACAATACTGTTGTTATTACTACTAAAATATCAAAAGGTCTGATTGCAACTGGATAAGCATCAATTATAAATGCTCCTTCAAGCTTTAACCAATGAAATTTCAACTGCCCGTAACACAAAGCTAGACCTAATCCTAGACCAATCAGTCCACCAACTAAAGACCACAAAACACCCTCTGTAATAAAAATTAATTGAATCATTTTTGGAGTTGCACCCATCGCTTTTAAAATTGCAACATCTTTGCTTTTTTCCAAAACAAGTAAAGTTAATCCACCAACCATATTGAATGAAGCTATGAGCAACACAAGTAATAGTAAAGCATAAACAGCCCATTTTTCTGATTGCATAACTAGATACATTGTTCGGTTTTGTTCGTATCGAGATTCAACCCTGAAACCCTTTAGACTAGGCATTTTGCGAATAATGTCTTGAACTTCTGAAACCGATGCATTTTGAGAAAGCTTTATTTCAATTGAAGAAAATTTATTAGGTTGTAAAAACAAATTTTGTACAGAAGTAATAGGAGCAAGAATATATTTTCTATCAAACTCTTCTTGAACTTTGAAAACTCCAGCTGGTCTTACGAACAAAGACTGAAATGCATGAGTTGGATCTAAAGTCAAATTTGATGTAGCGCTATTTGGATAAAACAAAGTCAAATTTGCATATGCATTATTGGCTGTAACGCCCATTTGGTCGGCAATATTCAAGCCCACTAAAGCTGTTGTCATTGGGTAATCACTCACCGTATCTATTCCATCAATTATAAAAGGTTTGATATTATTTACTTTAAAATAAGCATTATCAACACCTTTCAAAGTGGCAACCATTTGTTCATCTTCATTATTAAGCAACACATTGTCTTCCAACACAGTTGAAATTGCTGATATGCCTTTTATTTTTTTGAGTTCTTGAAATTGAGCTTCAGAGAAATCAAAAAATTTTCCTTTTTGTGCAACAATTTTAATTTCAGGATAAAATGCTTTGTATAAATCTTTGATTAAATCTTCAAATCCATTGAAAACAGAAAAAAGAACAATTAAAGCGCAACTTCCGACTGCTATCGCAGACATGCTGATTCGGCTCAAAATTGGCACAACATTGGCTGAGCGTTTGCCCCTCAAATATCGCCATGCTAACTGCCAAACTAAAACCATTAATTAAAATATTAAATTTATGATAAACGAACCTTTAGTTACATTTATCTAAGAACCTGAATTTCTTGCGTCTCTTTCTTCTTGAATCTTTTTGAAAATTTCTTCCATTTTAAAAACATAGTCAAGTGTATCATCTAAATAAAAAAATAATTCCGGAACTCTTCGAAGTTGGTTTTTCACTTTTGCGCCAAGATGTTTCCTAAATTCCCATGTCCGTTCTTTCATTTCTTCAACAACTGCTTTTGGGTTACTCACTTGAAACAAACTTAAATATATACGCGCTTCCAATAAATCAGGTGTCATCATCACTTTGGAGATGGAAACCATACCTCCATCTTTCATGTTATAGCCCAAACGTTGAAAAACATCGCTTAATTCTTCCATTACTAATTTTCCAACTTGCTTTTGACGTTTACTTTCTTCCATATGATTTGATTTATTTAGCGGATAAAGTTAATTGAAAATTATTTGCTTTAATCTGAACGGCTAGGTCGCTCATATATGAAATAAAAGATGAAATATTTCACCACAAATTCGTGTTAAAAAGACTCAACATAATAAATCAATAGTTTGATTAAATTCGTACCCTTATAGCGTCAAACAAATATGAAAAAGATTCTTTTATCCCTATCCATTTGCACATGTTTTTGGTTTTTCAGTTGCAAAGAGATAGGACCATCAATAGATTTATCACCAATTAAGCCAAGTGACACTACTTATGTTACCGCACCTGAATCTTCAACCCCCAGACATGTGATTGTTGAAGAATATACTGGTGTAAAATGTGTGAATTGTCCTGAAGGTGCTGCAATATTAAAAGCAGCGGCAGAGGCAAATGATGGAAGAGTTATTGTAATTGGCTTGCATTCTGGTTCATTAACTTCACCAATAGATGGAGAATCAAAATACGATTTTAGAACCCAGCAAGCAAAGGATTTGATGACTTCTTTTTTTGGAGAAGATCCTCCAAAACCGGCTGCATCTATAGATCGCATCAAAATAAATAGTTCTTATTTCATGGCTAAAGGCTTATGGCAAACTACTATATCAGACCGAATTGCCATTGCATCAAAACAAAATATAACTATTTCAAGTTCTTATAACAATAATACCAAAGAGGCAATCATTAAAGTGAGAGTTGCTTACACTGCATTGGAAGAACTTCCGCAAAAACTAATGGTTGCATTGGTCGAAAGTAAAATCATTGATGTACAGGAATTTCCAACATATAACGAACCTAACTATGAGCATAACCATGTACTTCGCGACTTCTTGACACCCGTATCTGGAAGCAGCATTTTAGATACTGTAACTAAAAGCCCAGGTCGTGTTTATGAAAGAACCTTTATATATCCAGTGAATGAAAATTGGAAGCCAGAAAATTGTCAAGTGATTGCTTTTGTCTTTAACAACGATGGTCAAAATATAGAAGTAGCGCAGGCTGCAGAAGCTAACTTGAAGTAAAAAATAATTCAATTATAACTTTCAAAATTAGTCTTGCTCCTAAAAATGCAAGACTTTTATTTTAGAAAATGAAAAAAATATCTTGTATTATATTGATGCTGTTTTTCATTATTTCATGTAAAAACAATGAAGAACAAAAGGAGTCAACAAGTAGTGAAAGCCAACCAATAGTTGCAGCTAACTTTAATGCTGATTCTGCCTATGTTTATGTGGCAAAACAAGTTTCATTTGGACCGAGAGTTCCAGGAAGCAAGTCACAAAAAGACTGTTCTAATTGGATGGAACAAAAACTCAAACAATTTTGCGACACAGTATATCGTCAAGAGACCAATGTAAAAGCAGGTAATTTAAAAATGTTGCCTTGCATTAATTTAATTGGTGTAATCAATCCAGCTGCAAAAAATCGAATTTTACTTTTAGCACATTGGGATAGCAGACCTTGGGCTGATATGGATAGCAAAAATCAAGATAAGCCAATTGATGCAGCTGATGATGGTGGTAGCGGAGTTGGCGTTTTGATTGAAATATCAAGACAATTAAAAATGAATAAACTGCCTGAAAATTTGGGAGTTGATATTTTGCTCACTGATGTTGAAGATTATGGAAAATCAGAATGGGGGGATGAAAGTTATGCACTAGGTACTCAATACTGGGCTAATACGCCACACGTCCAAGGATACCATGCTATGTTTGGTATTTTGTTAGATATGGTTGGTGCAAAAGGAGCTAGATTCCCACTTGAAGGGCTTTCAAAAGGATGGGCGCCACAAGTACAACAACAAGTATGGTACATTGCTTCACAACTTGGCTATTCTTCTATGTTTACCTTTGAAGATGGAGGGTTAATTGTTGACGATCATGAATTTGTAAATAAGATTGCTCATATCCCAACAATAGATATTATTAATTTACAAAGAACTACGCAAACAACTTTCGCTCCACATTGGCATACACACAACGACAATATGGAAATCATTGATAAAAACACACTTGACATAGTAGGAAAAACGCTATTAACGTTTATCAAAGAGACAAGCAAATCTTATTAAATAATTTAGCCCTCAACACGAGAAAGATTGATTCTTAAAACAATAAAAAATGCCGCATTAAAAGCAGCATTTTTTATTATAACTGTTTGAGTTCGGATACAAGGTCTTGTAAGACTTTTTTAGCATCTCCAAAAAGCATTGAGGATTTAGGCTTGAAAAATAAATCATTTTCAATTCCAGCATAGCCCGGCTTCATACTACGTTTATTAATAATAATATGTTCTGCTTTTTCTACTTCTAAAATTGGCATTCCATATATAGGACTATTAGGATCTTCTTTTGCCGCAGGATTGACTACATCATTTGCTCCAATAATCATAACAACATTAGTTGAACTCATTCCATCATTAGCTTCTTCCATTTCTTTCAACTTTTCATAAGACACATCAGCTTCTGCTAATAGTACATTCATATGACCAGGCATTCTTCCCGCAACAGGGTGTATTCCATATGAAACTTCAACTCCTTTTTCTTCCAATAATTTTTCAAGTTCATGACAAGCGTGCTGGGCTTGAGCCACAGCTAATCCATACCCAGGAATAATCATCACTTTTTTAGCATAGGCCATTAAAACAGCAGTATCGTTTAAGGAAATTTCTTTAAAGTTTCCTTGATCTTTTGCCTCTGTAGTGCCTGTTTTTTTCTGCCCACCAAATGAACCTATTAGTACATTTTTTAATGAGCGGTTCATTGCTTTACACATCAAAATTGTAAGAATTGTTCCAGCAGAACCCACTAAAATTCCGCCAGTCAACATCACTGGATTATCATACAAAAATCCACCAAATGCAGCAGCAACACCAGTAAAAGAGTTTAATAATGAAATTACCACTGGCATGTCTGCTCCACCAATTGGCAGCACTAAGAAAATGCCATATAACAATGCCAGCACCAGAATTACATAGAAGAATAGGATTGTTTCTTCTGGTCTACCAATCAAGATCATAAGAGTTAGCGCAGCAATCACACCCAAGAGAAAAAGGTTGAAAATGTGCTGCCCTTTAAATGAAAAGTCTTTGATTTTGCCGTTGAGTTTTCCCCATGCTATGATGGAACCTGAAAAGGAAATACTTCCAATAATCATCCCCAAAATGATTGTAGAAAATAAACCGCTAGGAATATTACTAAAAAAGGTATATCCACCAATTTCATATTCTTTCATGTTGAAATTTGCAGTGACGTGATGAAATTCAATTATTGAAATAAGCATCGCACAAGCGCCTCCCATACCGTTGAAAAGACTTACCATCTCAGGCATAGCTGTCATTTGTACTTTTTTCGCAGCTATTGTTCCAACCACAGTTCCAATTATCAAACCTGAAAAAATCCAAGCGTAATTATTTAGATGTACTCCTTCATCATTTTTGTACAAAAATATTGTAGCAAAAATGGCAATTGTCATCCCAAATGCTGCAACAAGGTTACCCTTTCTTGCTGAATCTGGATGAGACAACATTTTCAAACCAAGTATGAAAGTTATTGAGCCAATCAAATAACATAAAGGCAATATAATATTATCCATAAAGTGTGCTTTTTTATAACTATAAAATAATTAACTCAATCTATCGCTTCTTTTTCTTGTTGAACATCTCCAACATTCTGTCGGTCACAACAAAACCACCAACAACATTGAGTGTACCAAGAATTACAGCTAAGAATCCAAGTGTAAGTGCCAAATAATCATCTTGAGGCGCTTGCCCCATAACAATTATAGCACCAATGATAACAACACCATGAATGGCATTGGCACCACTCATCAGAGGCGTGTGTAGTACTGAAGGTACTCGTGAAATCACTTCGATGCCAAGAAATATGGATAAAATAACAATCGTCAACAACCTATAAGTTGCTGGTTCTGTAAAAAGTTGAGATATACTTTCCATGATAAAATCTATTTATTAATTGATGAAACTCTTTCGTTGACAATCTTTTGGTCATGAACAATACATGTACCTTTTACTAAATCATCTTGCCAATTCAAATTCGTGTTGCCATTCTTATCAATTATTAGCTTGAGAAAATTAAGAATGTTTTTACTGTACAGTTTACTAGCATCAGAAGGCATTGATGATGGAAGAGAAGAGTTTCCAACAATTGTTACGCCATGATGCATAACATCTTTACCATTTTGCGTTAGCTCTGTATTGCCACCTGTAATAGCTGCTAAATCAATGATTACAGCACCTTCACGCATATCTTCAATCATCGATTTAGTAATTAGAACAGGTGCTTTTCGTCCTGGAATTTGAGCAGTAGTGATTATAATATCTGCTTTCTTAGCGTGTTCATGAATTTTAGCTTTTTGTTTTTGTTGAAAGTCTTCTGATTGCTCTACTGCATATCCGCCAGCTTTTGAGGCATCTGCTGCACCCTCAACTTCTACAAACTTTGCACCTAAACTCATCACCTCTTCTTTCACAGCAGGGCGAGTATCAAAAACCTCAACAACGGCACCAAGTCTTCTCGCTGTTGCAATTGCTTGAAGACCAGCAACACCGGCTCCTAAAATCAAGACCTTTGCAGGTGCTATACTTCCTGCTGCTGTCATAAACATTGGAAAATATCGACTGTATTTATAGGCTGCTAAAAGCACTGCCTTGTAACCTGCAATATTAGCTTGTGAACTTAAAACATCCATAGATTGAGCCCTTGTTGTGCGAGGAATCATATCCATGCTAAAAACTGTCAAACCTTTTTCAGATAAGGATTTCATCAAATCTACATTACTCAGAGGCTGATAGACACCAAGCAAAATTGCAGACTTTTTAAGTTGCTGTGGAATAGCTTCTGGATGAATGCATAATACAATATCTGCATCTTTACAAATTGAATCGGCATCCATGATTTGTGCACCAACATTTGAATAGGCTTCGTTACCATAAAAAGCCAAAACACCTGCATCTTCTTCTACCCAAACCGTAACGTTCAATTTCACCAATTGCGCTACGACTTCAGGCACTAAAGATACACGCGTTTCAGGCAGCTGTTCTTTCAAAACACCAATGACCATAAATATTTCTTTCGTTAAGTATTTAGAAAAATAAATCTTTTTTCACCAAATACAAACTTTCTAAAAAAAATTTAAGCGTGTTCTGAATTTAACCCGTTATTTCAAAACAGCTTGTAGGGTCTTTCTTGTTTTTTGTTCCAGTAAAATATATCGATTTTTAGTTAATTCCGAAATGATTTCTGGTGTATGATGACGGACAGTCAAAAGGCAAACATCTTCATTTCGCAACACATTATATTCTCGCTCCAATGCTTCAATCAGAGCTTTCACCTTATTTTCGTTTTGGTCGATACATGCCACAAATGAAATTGCAGCATTTTGTATTAAATTTATTTTAATCTTTAGGTTTTCGAAAATACCGTAAAGAATACGAAGGTTTTTCTCAGTAATGAAAGAAAAATCTTTTGTTGTGACTTGAAGTAATATTTGGTTCTTTTTCAAAACAATCAAAGGAGGATAAAAGATACTATTAACCTCATTTTGTATAACTGTTCCTTTAAGATTTTTGTTAAAAAAACATCTTACGTATAAAGGGATTCCAGCATTCTGAATTGGCTTAATTGTTTTGGGGTGAATGACTTGAGCACCATAATAAGCCATTTCAATTACTTCATGATAAGATATTGCTTCAATCTTAACCGTGTTAGAAAATTCTTTTGGATCTGCATTTAAAAACCCTTCAACATCTTTCCAGATTGTGACAGATTTTGCTGATAACATAGCGGCTAAAATAGCGGCTGTATAATCCGAACCTTCTCTTCCTAAAGTTATCGAATTATTGTCTGATGTTGAACCTATAAAACCTTGTGTAATCACGTGTTTCCCATTCCGCAACAATTGTCCAATTCGTTCTTGAACACAAGTTTTAGTTTGTTTCCAATCAATATTTGCATCTCTGTAAACCTCATCTGTTTTAATCAAATCTCTTGCATCAACCCATTCAAAATTATTACCTTCTTGTTGTAAAAATGCGGCAAGAATTTGTGTGGATAACAACTCTCCAATACAAACAATTTGATCATATGCCATGTCGTATTCTTGAGTTGAAACGGCATCAACAGCCCATTGCAACTCAGTGAATAATACATTTAATTCGGCATTTGCTTTAGCCAAATAATTATCTCTTAAAATTAAAGAAGCATATTGAAGATGTATTTGTTCAATGAGTTTAATTTGTTGAGATACGATTTCTTTTTCACCTGAAAATGCAGCATTGACAATAGTTTCAAGAGCATTTGTTGTTTTGCCTAAGGCTGAAACTACAAGCACTAATTGATCATCAGCTTGTTGCAAAATCGGTAGTAATTGTTGCATTCTTTCAGGTGTTGCAATTGAAGCACCACCAAATTTATAGACTAACATGTTGAATTATTTTTTCGATTTTTTCTTTTTGTTAGAAGCACTTTGCTCCAACTTTAAAGTTTTTTCATTAACCAACTTTTCATCAGCTGGCAGTTGATTTGGCACTTCAGTTTTATATAAGAATAATTCTGACACACTTTTAGGACGACGTTCAGGAACCCATAAAAACCGGTCCAATCGCATTTCCTTTACATTGATTTGCGATAAAGGCGTCATGGTTTGTTTCACCTCTTGTTCAAGAATTATTTTCTCAATTTTACTACTATCAAAGAAAGCCTTCAACCTATCACTATTTGATTTATTTACGCCGATGTAAGCCCCAGCATCATCAGTTGCAAAATAAATAGCCTCAGCATTTGGATACACAACAATTTCACGCAAAGCATCGTGTTTAAAAAAACCTGTGATGGTCTTGCCTTGTATTTGGTCAAATATTTCAGCTTTGTCCGGTCCGGACTTCGAGACTGAAAATGCATTATTTGGAATCCAAAGCTTTGTGAGTTTATTATTCTCCAGATACAAAAAAATTGAATCTCCTGTAAGCTGACTTCCCCTTGCCCAAGCAATAGGATTACCCATCATTCTGAATGTTGAATCATGTTGACTGTAACTCATACTATCACAAACCGCTTGAAGGCTATCTGAATAAATCAATACGTGGTTAAATCCAATAAAATAGCGTTGAATAGAAGAGTCATTATTTGAAAGTGAATCTACTTTTTTAACCTTTAATTTTTCCAATTTTGAAAATGTATTTTCCAATTTGCTCGTATCAATTTTCTTGAGCACTGGTGCAATGTAAAATGTGTCTGCTCGAGCATAAATACTATCTTTTTCTGTGGCCTTTTTCAGAACTGGATTTTGATAAGCTATTGTTTGATGTAATAATTCGTTATGCTTGGAGTAACCACAATAAATTTCTAATTTCATGGAAGTATCTTTTGCATATACATTCCCTTTGGCTATTGAAATTCCAATTGATTTACTATAATCTAAAGTATCGGCTTCAATATATTGATTTTCATGCTCAATAGACGATCGCTCTGTGAAATTGGCAATTTCATTTTTACCATCCCAAGTTCCGCTATTTGTTATGAGTTTCGACTTTTCATTTTTTATGGTTGAAGGCCCATAAAAGCGAACTAATTTAGTTTCAGTATTATAGCCTAAATCATTAGAACTTACATGGTATTGAGGGTCAGTTACAATAACATCTCCAATAAATCGAGCTTGCTTTTGCTGAACAAAATATTGACCAATCTTGCTTGAAACCGTTGTCTGTTCTGCTGTTAGCGTACCTCCATTTTGGTAGTTACCAATTTTAGTTCCTAAATCATAATTAAGGATTTCAGACCATAGATTATTTTTTCCATCTGATAGATTAACATTTCCACGTAAGAATGCCTGCTTAGTATTACCTGTGTATCGCAAGTAATTACTGCTAACCATTGTGCCACCTACTTGTGTGATGACAACATTTCCAAAAGCCTCCATTTCATTGGCATCCTGATTCAAATATGCTGTATCGCAGGACATTCGATTGGTGCCTTGGACGAGTTTGACATCGTTGTAAAATCGAAAAATAATTCCTTGCTCAGTTTTTGTTTGGATAAAAGTTTTGGCACTTTCAATATTGATTGCAATCGTGTTTGAAGTGTCTATTTTTTGCTGAGCATCAACTCGAGCAACGCATAAAAACACAACAACAATAATGAATAAAAGAAATCGAAATTTACATTGTATCGCCTGAACCAATTTATTTTTTGCCTTTATTGCGACCAAAGATACTGACATTAATATACTTTGTAGGATGAGCCTCAATATCTGCCATCAAAGCATTTAATGTTTGAAGTGAACCATTTAAATTATTATATAATGATTTATCATTAACTATCAAGCCGAGACTTCCGTTTGTTCCATCCACTTTTGCAACCACACTTTGTAATTGGTTAATTGTCTTTTGCAAATCAACTATAGTGGCTTCCAAAGGGGCTTTAGATAATTGATCGGTTGTTGTTGAAATATTATCTAATATTCTATTTATTCGTTCGTTGTTTTTTGCCAAATTAGCTGTAATGCTATTAGTGTTATCAATAACAGAACTAATATGATTGGATTCGTTGCTTATTGTATTTGAAATTTTAGAAAAGTTGGCCATTGTCGAATTCAAATTGGCAATGCTTTGACGCAATTGTTCACGAGTTGCAACATCTAATATACCATGCAATCCAATTAGCACCGTGTCCAAAGAAACAACGGCAAACCGTAATTCTTTGAGCAAAGGAACTATCTCGGATGTCATTGCATCAATTATTCCACCTTCAATTCCTGCAATTAAAGTGTCTTTGTTATTCATTAAAACATCTGATTCTCCAAGTGAAAGATTGATTGCTTTGTTGCCCAATAGGTCTATGGAATTCAGTGTAGCTTCACTTCCTTTTGTAAGTTTTGTTTTTTTATTTATAGCAAGCATGACTAATATCTTGCCATCATTAGTTAATTCTATTGTCGCCACTCTTCCAACACTCATCCCCTTTATTTGAACCTTTGATGAAAGTTGCAAGCCTTGGATATTTTCATAAAGGATATAGTAATTATTTTCACCTGAAAACACATTGGCACCTTTCAACAAATAGAAACCAAAGAATAATACCACTAAAGAAATGGAAAAAACCAACCCAATTTTGACTTCTTTGGTGTAACTCATAAAATTTTAACTAATAACAGATACAAAAGTAAAGCAATCAAAACATTACTTCTACATTAATCAATTATAAATCAAGTTTCAATTTAAAAATCTGTTCCTATTGAAAAATGCCACAATGGCGTTGTTTTCCCTTCGATATTCCAACCTGCATCTAAACGAACAAAATAACCTAAAAACATGGTTCTGACACCACTTCCAAAACCAATAGCCATACCTTGATTTGGTGGTGGAAATTTCACTGTAACCCAATTGTTTTGATAGGTATAACCTTGTGTATTTTCAGGGCTGCTTGGTAAAAAACCACTCCACGCATTGCCAATATCCAAAAATCCTATGAGTTGAAAATTCGATAAAAATGAACGTCGAACAGGTCGTCTAAAAAAAGTAGAGGTAATCGGGAGCCTTAGCTCACCATTAAAAACCGCATATGAATTTCCATTTCTAGAATTTTGTTCATAGCCTCTAAGATTAGTTGCTAAAGTTTGGAAAGCATAAGTTTCTGCTGAAGGTGGTGGTATTGAGTTTGTTGTTGACATTAACCAATTGTCAACACCGCCTAGCATATAATTTACTTTATAATTTCCAATCGAATGAGCATATGCTAATCTGGTAGCAAGAATAAAATGTCTTTTGATTTTTTGATAAGACCTAATATCAGTTCCAAAATTAAAAAAACCTCCATTACTTTGAGATAGTTTATAAAAGTATTCTCCAAAAAACTTGTATCGTAAACCGTATCGAATATTCAAAGTTGGACTTATTGAATTATCAAAAACAAATTCAACCCTAGTCATGTTCCAATATTTTTTCTGATCTTTCATTTCATAAACAAGACTTAATGTATCTCTTGCTTGAAAGGTCAGCCTATCTTGACGTAGAGCTGTATTAATTCTCAAACTTCTTCTCCTATCAAAAGGATAGCTGATGCCTCCTTGAAGCAAACTGGAAACCACTTTACCAATTTGATTATTAACTAAAACAACTTGGCCAGTAGAGTCTGCAAAGGCTACATCATATCCAAGAGTGTTTTGAGTTCTAACAAACATCATGTTCCAATCAATTCGGTTTTTAAAATTTTCATATTGAAAAAAATATGCCGAACCTTGAAAATTTATAGGCAATCTGTAACCTCCAGTAAAACGATGATTTTCAAGTGCATCATTTAAGCTTACAGACAACATTCCTCCCATACTTTGGGAAGAAGGCAAATTACCCAAAGCATCAGATGGTTGATATTTATTAAACAAAATACTATTATCTAATTTGACACTAAAAAAATCTGGCTTGAAGGAATGACGATATTTCTGCGCTTTCATTTTCACATACATGCTATCAACCAAAACAGAATCTACAAAAGTATCATCTAGAATCAAACTTTTCTCTTCTTCAATCTCCGTTTGATTGTTCAATGAAGCTGTATCAACAACAGTAGAAGTTAGTTCGTCTTCATATTCAGTTTGAAAATAGTTGCCTGTCTGTAAATTGGTTGACGAATTTTTAAGTGAATTTATTTTGTTGAAATCAATATTGGTATTAGTTGACAGTACTTTCTTTTTAAACAAGAATTTTTCAGGTTGCAGCAATCTTGAGTTAGTTAATTTCTTTTGTACATCATTTGTGTCGGCGGGAATTCTAACAAATTTTTGAAAAACTTTTATTCTTTTACCCATTGGCACAACTTCATAAACCTTTTTCAAAGCCACACTATATTGATGATTTAATATGCTTTGTGTGTAGTTAGTAACCGGATAAGAAACACAAGAATCTTGATTATCCTGAGACTTTAAAAAACTCACAACATATTGATTCGTCACGCCATTGGAGTCATATAAATAAGCAAAATTCTTTTGTCCAAATTGAATTGGTTGTGAAACGTTTCCTGATTTGAAATTTGTCACAGGGAGTAGCTTTGTACTTCTTGTTTTGTTATCGAAGAAAAAAACATTTCGAGTTCCTGTTGGCAATTCATTTACTGAAATTGGTACGTTAATGTTTGGTTTTGGTCTATTTGATAAAAACAAAATCCCTTTTCTATCTCCACCAACTATAAAAGATGGTTGTCCATCATCCCAAAGATCATTAGTTATAGGAATTACCTTATTTCCTTTTAGTCTGAATTCATACAAATCTGTTTTACTTTTTTTTATTGCAGATAATACAAGGCTTTCTTCATCTTCTAAAAAACATAATGATTGAATTCTATCAAATCTATTTTTGGGAATAATGACATCTTTGATTTGCCCTTTAATACTATTGTATGTTCGTAATCTTGTTTGAAATTTCTTTTTATAAATAATGGCTAATTTGTACCCATTTTGCGACCATGCCAACATTGGATAATCAGGATCTGGTTTTTCGTTATAATCCATGTCACCCCCAGAAAGTAAAACTCTTTCAGCTTGTTGACCATTCAAATAATTTAGTACAACATCAAATTTTCCATTTTTCCAACTTACATACGCTAATGAATTTCCTTTAGGAGAAACTACAAAATTTCTTACTAAAGCGTTTTTCTTACTAAAATCTAAAGATAGAATTTCTTGATTTGCGCTATCTGGTAATTCTTGTTGGTTGGCATCTTCAATGTAATTTATTTTGTAAAACTGAATTAAAGAATCAAATGCATCTTTCATTTTCATGCCAAGCGTCATTTTGATTCCATTGTTCAAACTATTTTTTATTTGCATTGTATATAGCAAATTTTGAACAGTTTGTTGTCCATGTTTTTGATTAATATAATTCCAGAATGCTTTACCCGAAAGGTCTGGAGCCAATTCTGTTAATTGATAAAAATCAGCTTTCCAATTTGCCAACAAAATATTTTTCCATGCTGTTTCTGATGGTGAATCCCAACCATCAACTAGATTGTCAATAAAACCATTCACTGTCCATGTTGGTAAATTCATAGTCACAGCATTTTTTACCATGTCTCTGAAATTTTCACCGAATAACATTTTTTGTATTACAACTCTGCTCATTCCTGAGCGTAATTGCCTTCTCAAATCTTTGTGCTCGCCAGTAAAATAAACAACTAGTTTATCACCAACCAAATCAACTGTACCTGCAGGAATATCTTGAATTTGTGATTCATATTTTTTGCCAACATTGGTTTGTAAATATTCATCATAATTATTGTAAAGAATAATACTAAACCTTTCTGGAAATTGATCACTAATTTTCTGTTCAATAATTTTAATATCGTTTTCCGCTTGTTCTGCTACATATCTTGCCAATTGTCTACCTGCTGCATCATAATGATACACTTTCAAGTGCTCTGTTTCAAAAATATTCCAATTGAATTTTCTCAATTGAACACGATTTTGTCCAAAGGTTTCCATGTATGTTTGAGCATTACTTTTCAGTGTAAAATTCAAACTAACTAGGAGCAAAATATAGAGCAATTGCCGTGAAAAAAATGAGTTCTGATTTGACATGATTTTGGATTTTTCATCCCTTGAAAATCAAACGAATTTAATAGACAGAATATTGTCAATATTAGAATAAGTTTGCATTGTAAAATAAGTAAAAAAAGCGCTTCTAAAATGTTACAAATTACAAGTTTCATCTTTAATCCATTTCAAGAAAACACATATATAATTAATGATGAAAATAATAAATGTTGGATTATTGATCCAGGAATGTATGATTTAAGTGAAAAGAAAGTATTAGTGGATTTCCTAAAAAATAAGAGTTGGAAACCACAATATATTCTTAATACCCATTGCCATTTAGACCACATTTTTGGAGTTGACTATCTTGTAAAAGATTTCAACATAGGTTTTATAATTAATGAGCTTGAACTCAATATTTTAAAAAACGCTAAAAATAGTGCCGCTCTTTTTGGTTTAAATTTTAACAACATACCTAACCCAACAGAGTATATAGACGAAGACTCTAATATAAAACTAGGAAACCATACAATTAAAGTTTTGCATACACCGGGTCATAGCCCAGGTAGCGTTTCCTTTTATTCAAAAGAATCCACTTGGGTCATTTCAGGAGACACTTTGTTTCAAAACAGTATTGGTAGAACGGATTTGCCTGGAGGACATCATGAGACTCTGCTCAATAGTATTACTAAAAAACTATTTTCATTGCCGGAGGAAACTGTTGTCTTCTCAGGACATGGACCCAAAACAACAATAGGTTTTGAAAAGTACAATAACCCATTTTTCTAGATAACTATTTGGTAATGACAAGTTTGTCTCCAACTAATTTTATCACAACAGGATGTAAATCTAGCATTGTGCAATAAGCTAAATCTTTAAGCAAACCATAGCCAGATAATCTTTTATAATGAGAGGAGTCCGCTAAAAACCCCAAAATATTACCTTGTGCTTGCTGATATAAATGGCTTGCTGCTCTTGCGCTATCACATTCAACCTTAAAATGTGCTTTAATATTATTGACAACAGCACCTGCAAATAAAGTATCCTCCAAATTAAATTTGTCTTTCCATGCAGCGCATGCTAAGAGTACGTTCTTATTTCTATTTATAATATATTCAGAAATTGTCGATAAATTAAGAAATGAACCAATTAAAATACTATCAGCATCCTTTATCATGTGGAGCAATTTCGTTCCATTAGTTGTCGTTAGTACTAAATTTTTTCCAGCTATAAATTCCGAGGGATATTCCAAAGGAGAATTTCCATAAGACAATCCTTCTGCAATTTTGCCATCTCTTTCTCCAGCTGTTATACTATTTTTTGTATTCAAACCTATATGAATACATTCGTTGACAGAGGCTACTGGAATTACAGATTCGGCTCCATTGTCAAGAGATGCAGTTATTGTTGATGTAGCACGAAATATATCAATAATTACTACAATCGAGTTGGTTGTATCATATAAATGAAGTAATGCAGGCGATAAGCATACTTCAACTTTTGGCAATGCTTCCATCTTTGTTTAGGCAAAAAAACGCCACGATAAATCGTGGCGCATAAAATTAATTGTTTGTTGAGGATTAATAAACCCACATATCATGTTCCTTATTGAATAATTCTTCAGAAATTCTTTGACCTTCATACAAAGCATCTGTTCCTTGTAGTCCCATATCTTTTAAAAATAAATCAAATGGATTGCTAGTTTTTACAACATAGCTAGCAAAATATCTATTTTCGAAGAATTCATCCCAAGTCATTCTTGCAATATCATTCTCTGGGTTAAAAACCTCGTATTGAACTAATTCTTTTCTTAATTCAGGATAGTAAATCCAGAACATAGGCGTTGTAGCACGATAAGAACCATCTTCATTATAAATGTCTTTCAAAGGAGCAACACCAATAATGCGAACAACCATTCTACCAAGATTACGATCGAATATCCAATCTTCTTTCAAACGATATCTAGTTACGGCATCAGGATTAAATTCAGTGTTAACTACTTTGTATGTAATGTTACCTGTTTCAGCATCTTCGACAGCAATAGTATCAGTCTTGCCTTGAAGCATTTCCATAATTTGCTCTTTACTTAAAGCAAGGGAAAATCTGTCATCAACAGTAGAATAACCTTTAATTCTTCCTTTCTTCAAAGCATCAAGAACAATCTCAATGAACATACCACCACCAGTATAATCATCACCTTGGTAACGGAAAGGCATATTTTGCTTTTGACGAACGTCAATTTCGCGCCAAACTCTTTTGCTATACATCACATCAGCTTCGCGTGGAATGCTCCACTGAACTAATCTGTTAACATGGGGAGTTCTATCAAATGCACCATCAGTTACTAGAGATGGGAGCCATTTACCTGTAACACCACCAACTTCAGAATTCGTTTGTGGTTGATCCATCATGTTGCCACCTTGTGCAAAAGAGATAGAAGAAACCAATAACAAACTTGCGGTAGCTAAATGCTTAAAATGTCCGAGGATAATCATAATCCTAAATATTTTCAATTATTAGTTTAATGATAATACAATTTGATTCAAGTTACGTGTACGCCCATCTGGACCAACAGCCTTGATATTTTCGATGAAAACCTTATCACCCATTCTAGCTATGTCACGAATGTAACGATCTACAGCTTGGTTATTGGAGAATAAGGCACCTTTTACTGAACCTAATGGTTGATAATCACCTTTTTTTGGTAGATAACTGAAATCATAGCTTAGTACTTTAAACTTCGCATCGAAATCAAAATTTTCAAGTAGAGCAACAACGCCAGATTGAGCTTTGAAAACATTTACTGGTACAGGACCACCAGTTTTACCACCAACTTTTGCAACTGGATCAGGTATTGTTTTTACTCTGATTTCCATTGGTTGTCCAACTTGTTTCATTCCAGATGCAGTTTTAGCCATAATTGTAGCTAATACTTTACCAGGTGTAGAAACCTTCACATCATATTTACCTTTACCTGTTGGTGTCAAATCAGCATTTGGAACAGTTAAGCTAACATCTTCAACAGAGTAACCTGCAGCAGTAATGGTAATTGGGTTAGGTACACCAATATAAAATACATTCATTTTATCTAATTGGATGGAACCGCCTTCAGAACCAACCATATATTCAAACTTGTAATCTTTTTCTATTCGCTTACCACCTAGATCTAGAGTAACTCTACCTTTCACAGTTTGTAAACCAACACCTGAAGCATTTGTTTCCCAAGTTGCAACGCCGTTTTCAACTTTTGTTACTCTACCAGTATTAGAAGAAACAACAGGCTTTCCAGCTTTATTATAAGCAGCCAATAAGATTCTTGCTTCAACTTTTTGTCCAACCAATGCATATGATGTTTGTGGAACAGCTATTGCTTCAACTTCATCAAACTTGATAACAATGTCTCCAGCCTCTTTCGATAACTGATTGATAGTCATTGCCTCACTATTTCTAACATCATTTTGAAATTTAGAAAGTAGTGTAATGACTGCCATAGTTGGCATATTATAGAAATAACCAGTTGACCAATCTCCTTGAGGATTATTATCTGTTTTTTCAGGATTCTGAATTTGAACAGGTAATTCTTTTTCGAGTTGAATTCTGTATTCAGGCGTAACAACTTGCAACAAAGATTCTCTCAAAGAAGATAATTTAGCTTTGATTTCATCTCCACCTTTCTTTTCAACAAGTAAAAGGGTACTTGCATCAATGTTATCTTCTCTTTTAATATCTCCATTAGCTTCACGACCACCGGATTCAGTTATGATACGCTCTTTCCAATCTTCAAGATATTTGATGATGTCAGAAGCAGCTGTACGAACCATTTTAGCTTTGTCGTTATACGGTTTTATACGATCTCTTGTAATAGGATCAGCCTCTTGGTCCTCGAAATTTTGATATAATTTATTGTTCTTATCTTCAATAGAACTATTCGAAGAACTGATACTCTGATTAATCGTCTTGAACGCATGCAGGATCTCGGAGGATACGTTGAGTGCCAGCATGGCGGTCAAAACCAGATACATCAGGTTGATCATCAGCTGCCGAGGCTCTTTAGGTAATGACATCCGTGATTATTTTACTTTAGTTATAATAATTAAGTTTCAATTCATTTTGATTTAAGAACAATTAACGTCCCTGCATCGCAGTTAGCATATTGCCATAAATCTGATTTAATGTTGTCAAATTCTTGCTCAATAAAGCAATTTGTTCTTTTGCAGAAACTGCATCAGAAGCACTTGAAGCCATTGCATCTGAAGCACTTACTAAGTTGCTGTAAAACTTGTTCATTGCTTTTAGATGGTTGTTAGCATCTTGAAGTTCAACTTCATAGATTTGATTCAATGTACCTAAATTCTTTGAAAGTATTTGAACTTGTTGATGGAATTTAGCAGTGTCGTCAGCAGCACTATTAAACTCATTCATAGTTTGAGATGCACCTTGGAAAGTTGTTTTCATCTCACCTAAAGCACCTGCAGCTTCACGAGCTGATTTAGAATATTCATTAGTTGCAGAAGTTACTTCGGCAATATCTTTTACTTGCTCAACTACATGACCAAACTTTTGGAAGTTATCGCCAAGTTTTCTAAGATTCGCTGGATTTATTTGTGCGTCCTCCAACATTTTGTCAAGATTTCCAGAAGCAGATCCACCTTTCTTGCTAATTCCTTCAATTGGAGTTGGTTCAAATTTGATTCCTTTACGATAAGCTTCAACATGTGGGTTTTCATCCAAATCAGGATAATAACGCTCCCAATAATAATCTGCGTGTGGTGGGAGAAGTCCTAACATAGCAAAGATAAACGCTTCTGTACACATACCTACAGTTAGCATAATACCTGCACCTGGCCAGTGCTGGATTTTAAATAATGCACCTAAAAGAACAATTGCAGCACCAAGACCGATGATAAAGTTTTTGATGTATTTTCCTTGGCTGGTTTCGAAAAACAAAGTAATCGACTTCATATTTTAATTTTGACTTTTCTTTAATTTTAAAAATTTATTTTCTGATGGGTGCGTTTGTTAAAGCATCATTCATTCTTTGATAAATACAACGGAATCCTATATATGCTTTAGCAGTATCTGCATATTCCCAGTCACGTGAACCTACTTGCAAATAATAAGCTACATCTCTCCAACTTCCGCCACGAACTGTCATTCTTCTTAACCATTGTGGATCGTTTTCGCGTAATCTTTGTTGAACATCTGGATTAACATCAGCTACAGCAGTATAAGAAGAACCGTAATAAGGTGAAGATGTCCATTCGCTTACATTACCTGACATATTGTACAAACCATAATCATTTGGCCAATACTTATCTACAGGAACTGTATATAAGCCTCCATCAGCTGCATAATTACCTCTTTGTGGTTTAAAGTTGGCTAAATAACAACCTTTTCTATTTAAAAGATATGGACCACCCCAAGGATAAGGCGATTCAAGTCTACCACCACGAGCAGCCCACTCCCATTGTTGTTCATTCGGGATTCTAAATTCACCTTCAAAGAATTGACGTGTTCTTTCACGTTCTGATCTCCACAAATTTGTTCTCCAATTACAGAATGCTTGTGCTTGAAAATAATTTACACCTACAACTGGGTAATTATTGAACGCTGGAAACCAATTGTATTGCATTGCAATTGGCTCATTGTAAGAGTAAGTGAGCATTTTCATCCAAACAGTTGTATCTGGATAAATATTGATTGGAGCGTATTTTTTTACAAATGCAGCTTTTGACTGAGTTGGATTATTAACAGCTTCGTGATAATCAAAAGTTTCATAACTATAATTCAACTTTGAGTTATCAAATTCTTTTTTACCCCAGCCAGATTGATCTGCAGCGACAAAAAGTGATGCTAACTGATCTTGGACATCAGGATCGTTGTAGTTGATACGTTTTCTGTAATCAACACGTTGACCGCCATCTTGATCTTCGATGAAATCACCCAGCAATGTATGCGCAATGGAATCTCGAACCCAAGTCGTAAATTGACGATATTCCGTGTTAGAAATTTCGGTTGCATCCATCCAAAAGCCTGTCATCTGAGTGGTTCTTACTAATGCATCGTTTCTTCCACGAACATCCTCATCACTTGCACCCATTTTAAGAACACCAGAAGGAACGTATACCATGCCAAGCGGAACAGGTGCTTTGTAGTTCAGATTAGTTGGTGAACCAACTAACTGACCTCCTGTACCTGGTTGTCCACAGCTTGTAGCCAGAGCTATCAACGCTACAGCCGAGATCTTCAGGGAAAGTTGTTTCATACTACTGTCGTTATTGTTTTTGCGATTAGGCAAATAAAATAAATTTTTTGGTTTGGAGGTTAATTAATCTCTCAAACCGGCTCACAATATTTAAAGATTTTTCCAAAAATGCAAGTCCTAATGAATTTTATTCTTTCTAAAGAAGAATAGAACTTTTATTTTTTGTCAATTTCTAATCCCAAATACTGATCGTTTTCTTAGTCATTATGACCGAAAATGCCGGATTTGCAGCATGCTATAACTCCATTTATATCAAAACAAAAATAAGGGTTAGAATATTTTTTCAGCTATTAAGCTTTGTTTTATTCTGAATATTTATTTTTACAATGTTTTAAATTCACTCAAAATCATAGCTTTTCTATCAATTAATGCAGTTATATTTTAAATATATTTGGTTTGCATTTGGTTTTCTTCTCCAAATTTTTCAAATCCAAAACTGATTTTTGATTAAAATCTTCAAGATTCAGGACCAATATCTTATTAATTATTATTAATTTGAGCGTTTAAATATTCCTCTAGAGCTGCAACCATCGAAGGTGTGTTAGGCGCTGGTGCTTTAATATCTAAGCGCATTCCACCATCTTCTACAGCCTTTGCTGTAGTGGGTCCAAATGCGCCTATGACAATATTTTTTTGTTCAAATTTAGGGTTGAATTCCAAAAGCGTTTGAACGGAAAATGGACTAAAAAACAATATTGCATCGTAACCATTTTTCATTATTTCTGTGATGTCATTGCCCACAGTTTTGAAAAAAGATGCCTCAACAAAATTTGAATTATGTTTGGTTAAATACTCCTTTATGTCGTTTTTGCCGCTATCCGTTGCTGGAACAATAAACTTTTCATTGTTTCTGTGCTTAGCAAGTACTTCTAATAGCCCATCAGTCGACCCATCAGCAGAATAAAATACCTTACGCTTTCTGTAGAGGATAAACTTTTGTAAGTATAAAGCAACTGCTTCAGTAATACAGAAGTACTTCATGTCTTGTGAAATCTTTAGCTTCAACTCTTCGCATATACGAAAAAAATGATCTATAGCATTTCTACTAGTGAATACAACCGCTGTATATTCGATAATATCAATTTTTTGTTTCCTGAAATCTTTACCACTAACACCTTCAACGCGGATGAAAGGGAAAAAATCAATTTTGATGTCAAATTTCTTTGCAAGTTCAAAATATGGAGACTTTTCAGTTTCTGGTCGAGGCTGTGTGATAAGCACACTTCTTACAACTTTATCTTGCTTTGGAGCAACATTCTTAACTGTGGAACGAACAGCTTTAGCCATGAGGGTCGAAACAGTTGGTTTATGGTGTAAAATGATTTAGTTGCTAAGTGTTTTATGTTAAAATCTTAGTTACTAAGAATTTCATAAGCACTGCTAAAGGCAGCAGTTCTGAGGCACAAAGGTAAGTAAAAAAGTGAAATTTACTATACCTGAAGAATGTACCAAAGACCTGCCATGAACGAACATAACGATAGAGGAACATTAAGGATATTAATACAATTGATATATATTGAGCGGTTTGTTCAAAAATCGCATTTCCGAAAGCAATAACCACGACAAACGGAAGTAATATTATACCCATAACTTTATTCAAAACGAAAACATTGTACAGATACCTTACCGTAATATCTTCTATCCTGAATGCCCATCCACTGAATTTAATTACTAAATATTTACCCAAATAAATGATCATGAAAGTAAATGCAAGTATGGGAATTAAAAATGTTTTGTATGAGTCACTTACATAATTTGGAGCAATGAAATCTAACAAGTAGAAAACATAAACTGCCACACTGATAGTGAAAAAAATATTCAAACAAAAACTTAAAAACGAAGCACTTTGAGTTTTCTCTTTGTTGGTGAGTCCAGAATGAGGCGGCGATATCAAACTTCTAAATAAATCGCTTAAATACTGTGGTTCAAAGTATCGAATTAAGCCAATTATTGTAACTAAAACCAAAATGAAATAAAACTCAAATGTTTTATCCAAAAAAAGATGCTCCTTGCTAATGAAACTTACAGTTCCCTTGGTAGCAAACAATGGATGTACATTCAAAAAACTATCTTGAATTCCAACTGTATTCAGGGTTCCAATTGTTGTACTATCAAGTCCAAATTTTTCAAATGCAACAAGGCTAGCTTTTGAATTGAAAGGCATGCAAAACTCCAAAAGGATTAATAAAAAAATAGAAATCAATTTACGATAAAACATCTGCGCCAAAGTTATTATTTATTGACCATTAGAAACAACATCAAAAAATAGCAACATATCCAAAATGAATTTTAGACTGACGAAAATCAACAGATGAATTTCCAGTAAATCCAAGAACATAAGAAATGGAAAGTATTCCTTGCTTTGTCTCAACATTTGCTCCGATTCCTACACCCGTTTGCATATGATATTTTAATGAAGGTTGCTTTATTAAACCATTATCTGAAAATAAATATATATTGGAGTTTTTGCCAGTAATTAATCGCAAATCAATGTTCAAAACATGAAATTCTGATGTGAAAATGCTTTGTTCATCGAATCCTCTAAATGTTTTAAATCCACCAATTTGAAATAACTCATTCCTGAAAAGTTGCTGAACACTTTGCCACCCAAATTGATAACCCATTAGAAAGACAAACTCTCTTTTCAACAAAAAGTAAGCATTTATCTTTCCTGAAATTTGAAAGATTTGCTTTGCTGAATTTTCACCTTTGTACAGACTTGAAAAATTGAATACAGCTGTATCTTTAAGTTTTGTGATTAGCGTGTTAGGAATTACATCTCTTTGTGAAATTGTTGATGTGAAAACTATATCCCAGCCTCTTTTAGGATTAATTTTATAATCCAAATTATTCCACAAATAGGAAAGCCCAATTCCTTTGTTACTAACGTCTGCATCCAAAAGTTTTTTTGTTTGTTTTATAGACTGTGTATCAGCAGTTATAAGTCTACTTTCATTTATTTGACCAAATAACTTAATCGACTCATTTGTGTTCAAAATATAGTTCAATCCTATTCGAAAATTAATCCTTCGGAAACTAGAATCCTTTCTAAAAAATTCAAAATTTGTTTCTAATCCAACTGGTGAATTAAAGAGATAAGGCAGCATACCTTCAAACTTTAATCTTGGTGATTGAAATTGAAGATTTTGGTAATTAAGCATTAGTGATTCCCCAAAATTTAGTGCATTTTGAAGTAACAAAAATACATCACCCGTGATGAGGATTTTATTCGTTTGATTGGCATTGGGCATCAATCCGATAAGTGCATTCAATTGATTGGCTTTTTTTTCATTTAAACTCAATTTCAATTGTGCTTTATTCCCCTTAAATTCCAATTTCCAAGGTGCCTTTTGCTCTAAAAATGAAATACCATTCATCTTAGAATCTATCGATTTCAACTTGCGCTCATCATACAATTGTCCCTTTTTGATTCCAAGTAATTGAGTTATGAATTGTTCAGATATCTTATCATCTGAGTTAATAATAATCGAGTCAAAATAAATTTGAATTCTAGGATCTATTGAAAAATGTAATCTCCATCCTAATGTATCTTCTTTCATGATCGTACTTACTTGTGCAAAAGGAAATCCATCTTGTTCATACCAATTAAGAATCTTGTTAGTTAAAGTATTGATTTCCTGCAATGAAAGAAATGATTTATTGTAATTAGCTGATTTCAACCCAAGTTGCTGAATTATATTCAAGGGTATTCCTGAAAAATCAACTTCACAATTAGAATATCGTTTTCCCAAATAAACAAAGGCTTTTATTTCATTTTCCTTTTCTTGAAAACTATCAACAGAAGCCGCTAAATAACCACATTCTTTAATGCTCAAAAGCGATTGATGGATTGCTTCTAATGCAGTTTCTTTTTGCTGATAAAATGTATTCTTGTTTAAACTATCAATTATTGAGATTCCAGATTGATCAATGCAATGAAATCGAAAGTTGTACTTTTGAGCTGCAACAGAAAGAGTAATCAAGTTGCAATTAATTAGCATGAAGCTCCAAATCAAAATGGAAACATTTTTTACGCAATTTTTTTTGTATTTGACACGCTTCATTAAATCAAAGTTACTTTATGTCAGGTATTTACTTTCATATTCCTTTTTGCAAACAAAAATGCAACTACTGCAATTTTCATTTTTCAACCTCAAGCCAATTGAAAGACAAAATGCTGACTGCAATGCATCAAGAATTGGAGCTTTTAAGTTCTTCTATTCACGATACCACTTTGGAAACAATTTATTTTGGTGGTGGAACACCTTCATTGCTGAGTTCAGATGAAATCAATAAATTTTTTGACCATACATTCAAACTTTTCCCAAATATCAATTTAAAAGAATGCACACTTGAAGCAAATCCTGATGATTTAAAACTGAGCTATTTAAAACAGCTCAAGAACACTCCAATTAATAGACTAAGCATTGGAATTCAATCATTTCGAAACGTTGATTTAAAATTCATGAACAGAGCACACAATGCTCAAGAGGCTGAATTTGCTGTAAAATCAGCACAAGATTGTGGCTTCGAAAACCTTACACTTGATCTGATTTACGGCATTCCTAACTTATCGAGCGAAGATTGGAAAAATAATTTATCAAAGGTTAAAGCATTTGAGATTCCACATTTTTCAGCCTACGCACTAACAGTGGAAGAAGGCACAGCTTTGTTTCATCAAATTCATAAAAAAAAGACGCCTCCATTAGATGAAACTCAAGCTGCACAACAATTTGAAATCTTGATACATGAAGCCGAGATGATGGATTTCGGTCATTATGAAATCTCTAATTTTGCAAACAAAGGGAAATATGCAGTGCACAACACCAATTATTGGAAGGGCGAAAAATATTTAGGCATCGGACCATCAGCACATTCTTTTGACGGTAAAAAAAGAAGCTGGAATATCGCCAACAATGCACTTTATATTGCGTCCATTCTTGACGGAAAATCGTTGCCAAAAGAGGAAGAAATCCTGAGCCAAAAAGATATTTTTAATGAATATATCATGACTTCGCTAAGAACAATGTGGGGTTGCGATATGAAAAAAGTTGAACAAGAATTTGACTCCAATTTTCAAGTTCATTTGCATGAAAAAAGCCAAAATTGGATTAAAAATGAAATGATGCTAATTTCAGATAACAATCTCAGACTCACCAAAAAAGGAAAATTGTTTGCCGACAAAATAGCGAGCGAATTATTTATCTAAGCCAAGTAATTTCTTTTAATCTAAAACTAAACATTATCTTAGCACCTAATACATTAATTAAAATATGGATATTCAGTCAATCTTGGCAAAAAGAAAAGCTTCAACTGTTGCTAACGCTGATGAAATAATAAATTTTCATTTCCAATATACAAGACCAAAAGACAAGCTTTTTTTATGGGCAAAAGAACACTATAAGCTTGACCAAAAAAAAGTATGTGATATCGGTTCGGGTTATGGTCACTATTTGCTTCATTTCGGAGAAGGTTCTTTTGGGCTCGATATTTCTAAAAACCATATTGACTTTGCTGAAAGTCTTGGACTTAAAGTGTATCAAAAGGATTTCATGGAAGACGATTTGAGAGATTTGCCCAAAGCAGATTTCGTTTGGACTTCTGCTACAATTGAACACCTCGATTCTGCACACATATTCCTAAGAAGAATATACAATATTCTCAACGACAATGGAATCTTATTATTAGAATCTCCTATACGTCCAGTCAGCAAGTTGTTCCAACACATTCCTGGTCTGAAAAACCTATATGAAGAACATGGCGATCACGTTAATTTTTTCACGCCCGATATTTTTGATTGGCACTTCAAAAGAACAGGATTTGACATCAAAGAATCTTTCAGATGGTCAGTGCCTTTGACCAATCATCTTAAACTAAAAAATCCTACTATAACAAAGCACTTCCCTTTGAGCATTTTTTCTGACGCTTATTTTGCTGTTTGTCAAAAAAATCCAAATTGGGAATACCCAAAACGGTCAATCAGAAAGAAATCTACCAACGTCAAAGGATACGAATATAAAGAAGGCACTTTTTAGGTTGAATTTCATCACATTCCAATAAAATGCAATTTCTTTAGTTTACATCAGTTGGTGTTTAAATTCTTATTTTTACAGCCCTTAAAAGATTAAACGTGCAATTATTACAAAACAAAACAGCATTAGTGACGGGTGCAAGTAGAGGAATCGGTGAAGCCATTGCCATGAAATTTGCAGAAAACGGCGCTAACGTCGCCTTCACCTTTCTTTCTTCCGAAGAAAGAGCCAAAGATCTTGAACAACGCCTAATGACATATGGCATCAAAGCAAAAGCTTTCAAAAGCGATGCAGGCAATTTTGCAGCAGCAGAACAACTGACTAACGAGGTTATGAAAGGGTTTGGCAGTATCGATATTTGTGTGAACAACGCCGGAATCTCTAAAGACAACCTCCTTCTTCGCATGACCGAAGAACAATGGGACGACGTCATTCAAGCCAATTTGAAATCAGTTTACAACCTAACAAAGCAAGTCATAAAACCAATGATGAAAGCTCGCTCAGGAAGCATCATCAACCTTAGCTCCATTGTAGGCATGAAAGGCAATGCCGGCCAAAGTAGCTATGCAGCATCCAAAGCAGGCATTATTGGTTTCACTAAATCAATCGCACAAGAATTAGGCAGCAGAAACATCAGATGCAATGCAATTGCACCTGGTTTTATTGAAACAGAAATGACGCATTATCTTCAAGATGGTGGTGCTGAAAAATGGTTCGAAAAAATTCCATTAGCTCGATTCGGCAAACCTGAAGAAATTGCCAATGTTGCTCTCTTCTTGGCTTCCGACATGAGTAGCTATGTTTCAGGGCAGGTTATCAGTGCTTGTGGCGCAATGAACACATAGTTTTTTTAGTCAACTTTTATTTTAGACCCTCAAACTTGAAAGCCAAGAAAAAGATTCAATCATTTAAAATATTATAGATGCAGAAAATTCATGCTGCAATTACAGCAGTAAGCGGTTATGTTCCAGATTACATCCTGACCAATGCCGAACTTGAAAAAATGGTGGACACAACAGATGAATGGATTCAAACCAGAACAGGCATCAAGGAACGTAGAATCCTCAAGGGGGAAGGGCTCGGAACCTCTGACATTGCTGCAGAAGCCATAAAAAAACTTTTTGAAAAAACAGGGATCAATCCCGATGAAATCGACCTTCTGATTTGTGCAACAACAACTCCCGATTTCACTTTCCCAGCAACTGCTAACGTAATCGCAGACAAAGTTGGCATCAAAAACGCATTCGGATTTGATGTGAATGCAGCTTGTAGTGGATTTCTTTATGCCTTAACCACTGGAAGTCAATTTATTGAATCTGGAAAGTTCAAAAAAGTGCTTGTTGTTGGAGCAGATAAAATGAGTTCTATTTTAAATTACGAAGACCGTGCAACGTGCATCATATTCGGTGATGGAGGCGGTTGTGTTTTGCTAGAACCCAACACAGAAGGTAATGGTATCATCGACTCTGTGCTGCGCAGTGACGGCAGCGGTCGTATTCACTTGCACCAAAAAGCAGGTGGTTCAGTGAAACCAGCATCAATTGAGACAGTAATGAACAAAGAACATTTTGTTTATCAAGAAGGACAAACGGTATTCAAATTTGCGGTGAAAAACATGGCAGATGTTGCAGCTGAAATTATGGAACGCAACCAATTAACGGGTGATGATGTTGCGTGGCTGGTGCCTCATCAAGCCAACAAAAGAATCATTTCAGCTACAGCCGAAAGAATGAACCTTTCTGAAGAAAAAGTAATGATCAATATTGAAAGATTTGGCAACACCACAAACGGAACATTGCCTCTTTGCCTTTGGGAATGGGAAAAGAAATTACACAAAGGTGACAACATCGTGTTAGCTGCATTTGGTGGCGGTTTCACATGGGGAGCTACCTATATTAAATGGGCTTACGATAGCGAATAATTGAATGATTTTAATAATACATTTTCAAAAGACCTCCGTTCAAGAGGTCTTTTTTATTGCTCTAGCAACTTTGCCTATCTGTGTTTGTATTCACTTATTGTTTTATTTGGCCTTGGAAAGAAAAGCTTAAGGCTAGCCTCATTTTTATTCAATTCCTCTAAAGTTATATTCACTTCTTATAAAACTTTACTTGATTTAATTAAAATTTTAACTAAATCAAGTAAAAGAACATTGAAAATGAAAGCCCTAGGTTCCGTGAAATTGGGATAAGTACAGTTTGTTTGTCGGAGTAAATGGAAAAATATTGGTATTTATGATGAGCAATACCAACAAAATTAAAGGACATAAAATGCCAATAACTTTAACTAGGAGATAAATTGATTTCGATCACCAGCAACAATAAAAACCATGTTTTTTTTGGGTAAAAGACAATCGAGTACACCACAACCCGACTTTCGGAATCAAACTTTTTAAGAATAAAGTTGTTTAAGAATAAAAATAACTAAGTTGTGGTAACTTCTATAGATGAAATGAACAGATTCAGTATTAAGGACATCGAAAACCTTACTGGAATCAAAGCTCATACAATTCGAATTTGGGAAAGTAGATACGGATTGATTCAGCCGAAAAGAACAACAACTAATATTCGGTATTATGATGCTAAAGACTTGAAAGTAGCGCTGAAAGTGGCGTTACTCAATAGTTATGGCTACAAAATCAGCAGAATCAATCAGATGAACGATGCTGAAATGGACAGCCTCATCAACAAAGTTGCCGATAAAGATTTCAAACTACAAGCGCTTGTCAATAACCTTTTGGAAGCGACATTGAGCATCGATATTGAACTTTTTGAATCCTTACTCAACAGTTATATCAAGAAAAACGGGATTGAAAAAACTGTGGAGGAATTGATTTTCCTTTTTCTTGAAAAGATTGGGTTGATGTGGATGACAGACCGAATTTTTCCTGCACAAGAACACTTGGTGAGCAACGTTATTTTTAGGAAATTGGCTGTGGCTATTGAGCAAATTTCACCAACAGAAACGCCAAAAGGGAAGTCGGTTTTGTTGTTTTTACCAGAGGGTGAAATTCATGATTTAGCACTGCTATATGTACATTATTTGTTGTTGAAACAAAATAAAAACTCTATTTATCTAGGACCAAATTCGCCGCTAAAAGATGCGAAATTCCTTTACGAAGTTAAAAAACCAGAATACGTTTATATACATCTCACTTCAGTTGGCGATGAGTTTGACGGAAATAAGTATTTGAAGAAAGTGGCAACCGATTTTCCAACTGCACAAATCCTAGTTTCGGGCAGCATGTTGCGCTATAAAAAGTTTTACAAAAGCAGCAATATGACCTTTTTACATACGCTAGAAGAAGTAAAAAGAATGTTAAGCGAAATATAATATTATGTAAGTAATTGACTGTCAGTTAGTTGTGTGCTTATTTTCTTTGTTTAACTTTTACCATACAAACTATAAACAAAATCAATTAGGCAGCCTCTTTCTTTTGTTTAGTTTTACATCATCAAAAGTTAAACAAAATGACAACAGCAGATTTCAACTTATTAATTTCAAGACACACTGATTTTTTACAACCTTATGCTTATTCGCTAACTAGCGACCATGAAGATGCTAAAGACTTATATCAGGAAACGCTTTTGAAAGCATTGTTGAATAGAGAAAAGTATCAATTTGGCACCAACTTAAAAGCATGGTTGTACACCATCATGCGCAACATTTTCATTAATAACTATAGAAGAAGCAGAAAATATGCGCAAATAGAGCAGCAAAACCTTGCCGACACAACACTTTACGCAACTAAAACTTCAAGCAATCAGGGCTGGAACAACATTAGAATGAATGAAATCAAAACGGCTTTAGAATCATTGCCTGAAGTTTTTCGTTTATCATTCGAACTCTACTACACAGGATACAAGTATCAAGAAATTTCTGATTTATTGAAAGAACCGCTTGGAACTGTAAAAAGTCGAATACACTTTGCTCGAAAAATGTTAGTTTCAAAAATTGACCGCTAGTACACATTTCTTAATCTTAATTTAGCCCAACAATGCCAAAAAACAAGAATCATATTATCGTAGTGAACGAAAAGGATGAGTGGATAGGAACAATGGAAAAAATGGAAGCGCATCAAAGCGGTGTGCTTCATAGAGCTTTTAGCGTGTTCATTTTAAATCATAAAAATGAAATGCTGCTACAAAGAAGGGCTTTGGAAAAATATCATAGTGGAGGACTTTGGAGCAATGCATGTTGTTCGCATCCGCAACCTGGCGAAAGCACCATTGGCGCAGCTCACAGAAGATTAAGAGAAGAACTTGGATTTGATTGCGAGTTGAAACCTTTGTTTCACTTAAGATATAAATCTGACGTTGGCGAATTGTTGATTGAAAATGAGTATGATCATATTTATTATGGAATTTATGATGGTTCTATTGAGCCCAACCCAGACGAAGTGATGGATTATCAATTCATTGGGCTAGATGAAATTGAAACTTGGCGCAAAGAAAAACCCCAAGAATTTACAGCTTGGTTTCATTTGGCTATGCCGCATTTTTTGAAGCCTCCTGTAAATGCTTCAGCTGTGATACAATAAGTTTAAATACTGATTCTGCTACAGTCTAATTATATCAGCGATTATCAAAATAAAATAAAAATGGGCATCTGATAGGATGCCCATTTGATTATAGATTTATGAATGAATTTATTTAATTGGTTCTTCATCAGCCAATTGGAATTCTCTTGTCACTTCAGCTTGTGGACTTTCAACTTTTTTACCGTTTTTGTCCATCAAAGTAAGTGTGATTTTATATTTACCTTTTTGTAATTGACTTAACTGATAAGCTTTCCACTCCTTAACCACAAAAGTTGTGTCTTGAGCATCGTTTTTCACAGCAGCAGAAACGGTGTAATCTGCACCTAGCGTGGCATTCCACACATAAAAATCCAATAATACATTAGCAGCATCTTTTCCAATATAATCACCTTTCGGACGGCTGTAAAAAACCATTGGTACTTTTGGGTTATCAAGTTTAACTAATTTTCCTTTTTCATCAATTTTGAAATGATACAGTACTGAAGCTTCTTTGTTTTTCAATGATTCGTGATAAGAGCGTGATAAGAAACACAACAAATAATGTTCCGTGTTTTTAGCTAAAGTAATCTCATGTTTTGGTTCGTATAAAGCAACATATGGTTTGTTGTCCATTATAAAATGTATGTGTTGACCTTTATCCGAATTACTACATTGCTTGCCAACAGCATCGTCTGTTTGGTTTTTCAATTCATAATTCGCCATATCAAAATTGAAACTCAATTTTACCGAATCGCCTACAACTTCGCTGCTCACTTTTCCCATTTTGAGCGTTGCATTAGGGAAAGTTGGGGATTCTGAAAAGCTAGAAAGTAAAATTGAAGGTGCTGAAGAAGAATCAGTTCTTTCGGCTAATTGAGCTTCTTTCATTTCAGAATTTTCCTGGCAAGACACAAGAGAAAAGCCAAGAACAGTTGATAAAACAAGAAAATTGTTTTTGAATAGCATAAAAATAAATTTATTCAAATTTACGTTGCTTTTTTGTGCTTTGTAAATAAGATTTTTCAGAAAATTTTAAGTAAATCCTTATCTAAATTCAGTTTTGGAAGAATTACATTTGTTTCAATTTTGAAACCACCATAATAGATTCAAAATCTATTGGATGTACTCATGATGACTACTACAGACATATTAAAAAAAGTCAGAAGGATTGAAATTAAAACTCGCGGGTTAAGCAATCATATTTTTGCTGGCGAATATCATTCCACTTTCAAAGGTAGAGGCATGTCGTTCAGCGAAGTTCGAGAATACACGCCCGGAGATGACGTAAAGTTTATTGACTGGAATGTGACTGCTCGATTTTCACATCCGTTCGTTAAGGTTTTTGAAGAAGAGAGAGAACTGACTGTGGTTTTATTGATCGATATTAGTGCAAGTTCTTTGTTTGGAATATCTCAAAGAACTAAAAGGGAATTAATGACTGAAATCGCTGCAGTACTTTCTTTTTCAGCTGCAACAAATAACGACAAGGTTGGTGTGATTTTTTTTAGCAATAAGATTGAAAAATTTATACCACCTAAAAAAGGGAGAAGTCATATTCTTCGAATTATTCGAGAACTTGTGGCTCTAGAACCAAGCGACCAAACAGGCACTGATGTTGGATTAGCAATTGACTTTTTAAACAACACCATTAAGAAAAGAGCTATATGCTTTTTGCTGAGCGATTTCATTAGTAAAAGTTACGAAAAGCCACTTCAACTAGCAGCACGAAAATTTGATTTGATTGGCATGCACATTTCTGATCCTGCGGATAGAAATTTGATTGATGCTGGATTAGTCAAAGTTGTTGATGCTGAAACAGGTACTCAACAATGGCTGGACACTAGCAACAAAAGTTTACAAATTGAATACGCTAAACAATTTGACCTCAATAAACAATATTGTATTCAAGCTTTCAGAAAAAGTGGAGCTAATTTATTGAGCATCAAAACAAATGATGATTATATCAAAATTTTACAAGGATATTTCAAAGGGAGATAGCGCATGAACAAACAATTTTATCGATTCTTATTTTTGATTTTGCTGTCTATACCTGTTGCCGATATTTCAAGAGGACAATCCAATGTATCTGTAAAAGCTAAGATTGATGCACAACGAATTACAGTTGGAGACCAAGCTCGCGTATTTATTGAAGCAACAATTTTCAACAAAGATTTAGTGATTAAATGGGCAAAAATTCCTGACACCATAAACCAATTAGAATTTGTTGAAAAAGGAAAAATCGATACCGTAAAAGAAGGCGCACATATTACCTACAAACAGAGACTTCTAGTAACAGGATTCGATTCTGGAAGATTTGTTGTTCCAGCTTTTCATTTTGTGGTTAATCAACCTGGAGGTATTATTGATTCTCTTTCAACAGATAGTTTCTTTTTAGACATAAGTACACTAGCTGTTGACACAACAAAAGCAATCAAACCAATTAAAAGTATTTTAGAAATTAAAACTAGTTGGCTTGATTATATTGGTATCATTATTGGTTCTTTAGTTGTAATTATAGCTATTAGCGCTCTTACCTATTATATCATTAAAAAGCGCAAAAATAAAGTTCCATTACTTGCTAATCTTAATCCAAATGAAACACTAGAAGAAAAAACCTTGAAAGAACTGAAGGCGCTTGAAAATGAAGAATTATGGCAAAAAGACAAAGTGAAATTATATTATTCAAGGCTTACAGAAATTATCAGAGTTTATCTTGAAGAGAGATACCATATTGCAACCTTGGAACAAACAACAGACGAGATTTTGATTCAATTAAAAAGAAACTCAACTATTTCAAAACATTATCAAGCCCTTCGCTTATTACTCGAAATTAGTGACTTAGCTAAGTTTGCAAAAGCGACACCTTTACCGCAAGAACACATTCAATGCATGGGAATAGCTGTTGAATTTGTAACCGCTTACCAAAACAAAACATCTGAAAACACTACAGAATCATAACCATGTTTGAGAATTTAGACTGGCATAGCATAAGATTTGCACAACCTTATTTTTTGGTCTTGTTGTTGCTTGTACCAACTATTTTATGGTGGCTACATAAACAGCAAAAATCGTCATCGTCAGTAATTCGGTTATCGAGTACTTCTGCGTTAGGAAATGTACCGCCAACGATGAAAATTAAATTGCGTCCGTTTCTGACAATTTTAAGAACAATAGCTGTAATTATGTTTGTTATTGTTTTAGCAAGACCACAATCAAGTAATGTGACCGAAAATGTTGAAAGCGAAGGCATAGACATCGTTTTATCATTAGATGTTTCGGGCAGTATGTTGGCTGAAGACCTACGACCAAACAGGATAGAAGCAGCAAAAAAAGTTGCAATGGACTTTATTTATCAACGCAGCAATGATAGAATTGGACTTGTAGTTTTCTCTGGAGAAAGTTTCACTCAATGTCCCATCACTATTGACCATGAAGTGCTTAAAGAACAAATTGGAAATATTAAAAGCGGGCTACTCATTGACGGAACAGCAATTGGTGATGGATTGGCAACTGCTGTGGACAGAATTAGAAAATCTAACGGTAAAAGTAAAGTTGTTATTTTGTTGACAGATGGTGTGAATAATATTGGTAAAGTTGGACCAGAATTGGCACTAGAAATAGCAAAAGCATATAAAGTAAGGGTTTATACTATCGGGATTGGAACAAGAGGTATGGCACCATATCCTGTTCAAACACCATTTGGCTTACAAAAACAAATGCAAGAAGTTCAAATTGACGAAGCACTACTTAAAAGCATTTCGAATCAAACTGGAGGAAAGTATTACAGAGCAACTG
>CAZNVQ010000001.1:50139-85576 GCA_964576425.1 uncultured Flavipsychrobacter sp.
CTGATAATTCAAGTTTAGCTAGAATATACAAAGACATTGATAAATTGGAAAAAACTAAAGTGGAAGTTAGTAGTTACAAGCACTATGCTGAATTGTTTTTCCCATTTGCTATAATAGGAATTATCGCTTTAATACTAGAAGTTGTGCTTCGATTTACGTATTTCAAAAGCATTACGAATTAATCATTGTAGCTCAAAATCCAAATGGATTTTGAGCTGTTGTTTTGAATGATTGCCAAATTTCATAAACAATTTTAGCTGCTGGTTTGATTTCATTGATTAGCGCACTGACTTGTCCAATTTCCAATTCACCTTCAACTAAGTCTCCTTCAAACATTCCTTTTTTTGCACGAGCTCTACCAAGCAATTCATTCAATTGTTCGGATGATGCTCCATTATTTTCTGCTTCGAAAACTGAATGATAAAACGGATTTTTTATTAAACGAACAGGCGTTAACTTCTTTAAACTTAAAGCGGTGTCACCTTCACCTGCAGCAACTACTGCTTGTTTGAAAGCAATATGAGAAGAAGCCTCAGGAGTACATACAAATCGACTTCCAATTTGCACACCCTCTGCGCCAAGTGACATCAAAGCAAACATTGCTCTTCCTGTTGCAATACCACCTGCAGCAATTAAAGGAATTTTTATTGCATCTCTAACTGAAGGAATTAAACACAAAGTTGTTGTTTCTTCACGACCATTATGCCCACCTGCCTCAAACCCTTCTGCTACAACTGCATCCACGCCAGCATCTTCACACTTTTTTGCAAACTTGGCACTTGATACCACATGAACAACTTTTATGCCTTGCTCTTTTAATATTGCAGTCCAAGTTTTTGGATTGCCTGCAGATGTGAAAACTATTGGAACTTTTTCTTGAATAATGATGTCAACATGATCTTGAATATTAGGATAAAGTAAAGGTAAATTAACAGCAAAAGGCTTTGATGTTGCTTGTTTACATTGTTGTATGTGTTCTCTTAAAACATCGGGGTACATACTTCCTGCTCCAATAATTCCTAAGCCTCCAGCATTGCTCACTGCCGAAGCCAATTTCCAACCCGATGCCCATATCATTCCGGCTTGAATGATTGGATATTTTATACCAAATAATTTCGTAATTCTATTTTCAAAGTACTGATTATTAGCACTAAATTGTCCTTGAAAAATCATATTAAATTCACTATTATCCTAAATCGATTTCGGTATTATCACCAATATTCAAACTCTGACTCAAACCTCTTACAAAAGCATCACTTCCGATAATAGAGGAATGAAGTACAACCTCGTCTAATTCAGCATAAGAGCCAATGATGGAGTCCTTTATAATTGCAGATTGCAATTTAGTTTGTTCTCCAATCGATACATTAGGACCTATAATTGAATCAACAATATGACATCCTTCAGCTATGCTTACCGGAGGGATAATTACCGAATTTATATACTGACTATTTTGTTGAGGGGAAATTCCATTGTTTAATTGTTTCAATAGGATTGCATTTGTAGCTAATAAGGTTTCTTTTTTACCGCAATCAAACCAGTTATTAACTCTAAATGCCTTCATGTAAGAACCTTGTTCAATCATTAGCTGCAAAGCATTTGTCAGATGATATTCTCCTTCCTCTTGAGCATGATTCTCTAATTGCTGGTCTAAAATTTGATACATTAATGTGGCATCTTTGATGTAATAGACACCAACCATTGCCATATTGGATTTTGGAATCAATGGCTTTTCAACCATTCTAACAACTTGATCATTTTCATTCAATTCAGCCACACCAAAACTTCTTGGGTCATCTACTTTACGAACTCCAATCATCGAAGTTTCACTTTGAATTACTTCTTTCAAATTATAATCGCAAATTGTATCACCAAGTACAATAAGAACCTCATCATCATTTTGTGCAGCTTCTTTGGTCAACCAAATGGCATGTCCTGTTCCTCTTCTGTCACTTTGTGTGATGAATGTGTAAGATAAATCTGGATATGTTTTTGAAATATAGCGCTGAATTTTTTCACCTAGATAGCCAATGACAAAAACAAAATCAGTGACACCAACTTGTAAAAGCTGATCAATGATTACGCTCAAAATTGTTTTTCCAGCAAGTGGAATCAAGGCTTTTGGCTGAGTGTATGTCAAAGGTCGAAGTTTTGTTCCCGCACCGGCAACAGGTATGATTGCTTTCACTGATTTCAATTTTCAAAAAATCAAGTTTGATTTCTTTGGTTTGCAAAGTGTGAAAATACAAATTCCGTAGTTTCAGCTTCAAATAAAATTAAAAAAGGGATGAAAAATTCATCCCCCTAATATTAAATATTATTGCTTAATAATTAAAGAGTCTTGATGAAATCTTCAAGCTTGCTCACAATCTGATTTTGGTTTTTAGTCATATCAGATGCAAACATTTTAATTTCACCATATAATGCTTGTTGCGCATCTATTGTTTTTTGTGCTTTTGTTCTTGCTTCTCCGTTTTTCGAATTGCTAAGAATTTGACTGTTTGCAGCTATCGCTTTGTGCATCAACTCAAAAGTGCTCATGTAGGCTTGATTAGCACCACTTGTATTGTTTCTTGTCATGTTTGCTTTGAACTCTACTACTTTTGAAACCAATACAGCTTTCAAATCTTCGGTTTGACTAGTTGTAGCTACTGGCTTGGTTTTAGTAGCTTGAGCATTGACGTTAAATGTACCAAAAGAGGCAACTGCTAGAACAAATAATATTTTTTTCATTATTTTTAATTTTTTATAAAGTTACAACAAAACTCATAAGACAGCCAAATATGCTACAATGCGTTGGGTAGTTTTTAAAAATTATTTCACTCTTCGTTTGATTAGGTTTCATTTTCATTGCTGATTGATAATATCTTTACAGCTCTGAAAATTGATTTCAAATGTCTAAAAATTCATCAATTCTAATTTCGTTAATAAGTTGTTTTTTATTGTCAAGTTGTCAGTCATCGAACCCAAAATCAACAAGTGAAAAATTTCTGACTGCTGTTTATCGTTTTGATTTTGAAAAAGCAGAAAACTACGCTACACCTGAAACCCAAAAATTCTTGAAGTTGATGAATCTTTATTACACTGATATAAATAAAGAGCAAAAGACAGAAGCAGCAAAAATAGAAATTGATATCACGGATGTTAACAACATGAATGATTCTGCTATTGTATCATATCACACTTCTGTAGATGAAAGTATAAAAACTCTTCACTTATACAAGAAAAATGAATCATGGTTAGTCAATTGGTCTAGCAAAGAATTAGAACAAGAACTTGGTTTCGAAACTGTTGAAGCGACAGTTGAAAACAACACTATTGATAGTTCAATAAACTAATGAATCAAGCATTACCAAAAAACCAATAGCATAATAGAATAGAAGTAATTATGCCGACTAAATCCGCTAAAAGCATGGATTGTATGGCATAACGTGTATTCTTGATTGCTACTGAACCAAAGTAAACAGCCACTACATAAAACGTAGTATCCGAAGACCCTTGTAAGATACATGCAAGACGACCTGAAAAAGAATCAGGACCATACGTTTTCATGGTATCAATCATCATGCCTCGTGCGCCACTGCCGCTCAATGGTTTGATAAGTGCCGTTGGTAATCCATCAACAAATCTTGTGTCAACGCCTACAAAACTAAAAACAGATTTAAAGCCTTGAATCATGATTTCGAAACACCCACTTGTGCGCAACAAACTGATGGCTACAAGCATGCCCACTAAATAAGGAATGACTTTTACAGCAGTTTCAAAACCACCCTTTGCACCTGAAACAAATGCATCAAAAACATCAATTTTCTTATACCATCCACCCAATACAATCAATAAAAAAATTAATAGAATTATTCCATTACTCAACCAACTTGAAAAACTCTGCATTCCGCTTGCATCAAGGGTTTTAATATATACCATCATCAAGGCTATCAACGCTGACAAACTTCCTATCCATGCTAAAATGATGGGTTGAAAAACATTGATTTTCTGTTTGAACGCAACGATACTCATTGCAGCAATTGTGGCAATAAATGTGGCAATCAAACAAGGAATGAAAATTTCTGTAGGATTATTTGATTTCAAAGCAGACCTAGCTGCAATGATGCTTACTGGAATTATTGTCAATCCTGATGCATGCAAACTCAAGAACATGATTTGAGCATTGCTTGCTTCGGATTTATTTTTATTAACCTCTTGAAGGCTTTCCATCGCTTTGAGCCCAAACGGTGTAGCTGCATTATCAAGCCCTAAAAGATTAGCTGAAAAATTCAACATCATGTGCCCAAATGCAGGATGACCTTTAGGTAGTTCTGGAAATAATTTCGAAAAGAATGGTGCTATTATTTTAGATAAAAGCCTTATTCCGCCTGCTTTTTCAGCAATACTCATAAAGCCCATAAACAACGCCATGATACCAATCAAACCAATACAAATATTTACAGCAACTTTACATGTTTCAATCACACCATCAACATGCTTTACCAAAGTTTTTTGTAGCTGTTCGAAGGTTACAATTTTTACAGAAGGATTATTGCTTTTGCTGACTTTCTGATTTGAAATAACGATTTCAGGAGCATGAATACTGTCTGCAATTACATAACCATAACCACTTAAATATTCCTTAATTTGGTCTTTGTTATATTTCAGATTGGGTTCATCATAACCCATGATGGAGAAATAACGAGTTTCGTACACATCATCAGCTTTGCCCGTAACCATTCTATTTAAAATGTTAGTGTCGCCGTTGATGAAATGAAATATTGCAACAAAAATTGCAATTAAAATAAAAGCCGACCAAATTCTACTTAAAGCCATCGAGAATCAATTTAGGTTGTTTTATTAGTTAACCATTGTTTCAATTCTGGAGCTCGGTATTCATTCATCATCTTCAATAACGTTGCTGCATCATCGTGGACTAATAATAATGAACGATAAACAGTTTGTAGAAATCTTTCTTGTAACATTTTATCAATCATTGTCAGCAAATCATTATAAAATCCATTAATATTTAGTATTCCAATCGGTTTGGTATGTAACCCAAGTTGTGCCCAAGTGAGCATTTCAAACAATTCCTCCATTGTTCCCCATCCTCCAGGCATAGCGATGATGCCGTCACTCAATTCATGCATTTTCATTTTGCGTTCATGCATATTGCTTACCACTATAAGCTCGCTGATGGCTTCATGTGCAATTTCTTTGGTTTTCAAAAAATCTGGAATGACACCAATTACCGAACCATTTTGAGCCAAAGCACCATCTGCAACAGCGCCCATTAATCCCACTTTGGCGCCGCCATAAACAAGTCGTATTTCATTTTTAGCTAATTGAACTCCTAACTCAAAAGCAGCCGCTTTATAAGTTTCAGCTACATTTTGACTACTTCCACAAAAAACTGCTATTGATTGCAACATGCCTAAAGATAGAAACAAGATTTATTTTATTAAAAACTGGAACTTTTTTGCAGTAAATATATATTTTTAATTTATCTAAATAGTAGGTTGGTTAAAAATCAATTCTAAGCTTCCACAAACAGCGAAAAAGGAATTGTTTTTTGCCTCAAGAAGCTCAACAACCTGCATTTTAATGTGTTATATTTGTCAAATTAAAACGAGGAATTCAATGACCCAATATTCGTTTGAAGAGCATTTCAATCAAAAAATCGATGAAGAAATTAGTATCGAACCTAAAGATTGGATGCCAGACCAATACAGAAAAACTTTAATTCGTCAAATTTCACAACATGCTCACAGCGAAATTGTCGGTATGTTGCCAGAAGGAAATTGGATTACTAGAGCTCCAAGCTTAAGAAGAAAAGCGGTTCTTTTAGCTAAGGTTCAAGACGAAGGTGGACACGGACTTTATTTGTATAGTGCTGCTGAAACACTTGGCATTTCAAGAGACGAGATGATTGAGCAATTGCATAGTGGTAAAGCTAAATATTCATCGATTTTCAACTACCCAACAACTACTTGGGCTGACATGGGTGCAATTGGTTGGTTAGTAGATGGCGCTGCAATCATGAACCAAGTGCCACTTTGTAGAACATCTTATGGTCCTTATGCTCGAGCAATGGTTAGAGTTTGTAAGGAGGAAAGTTTTCACCAAAGACAAGGTTTTGAAATCATGATGACCCTTGCGAACGGAACTGATGTGCAACGCAAGATGGCTCAAGATGCGCTAAACAGATGGTGGTGGCCAAGCATTATGATGTTTGGACCGCCAAACGACAACAGTCCAAACACTGAGTTGAGTATGAAATGGCGTATCAAACGTTTCACCAATGATGAGTTACGTCAAAAATTTATTGATGTAACTGTTGAACAAGCTAATTTAATTGGACTTACTGTTCCCGATCCTGATTTGAAATGGAACGAATCAACTGGACACTATGAGCATGGAAAAATTGATTGGGAAGAATTTTGGAATGTGGTGAAAGGAGATGGTCCTTGTAACAAAGACAGACTTAACACAAGAATTAAAGCTTGGGAAGAAGGGCAATGGGTGCGAGATGCGGCTCTAGCACATGCTGAAAAAAGAAAAAATAAATCTAAAGCTGCAGCTTAATTTCAATACTGCGGTATGAACTCACGTTAAGGTTCATACCGCGTTCTAATTTAAATATATGAAACTATATAATTTTAATTTATACGGTGATTTTGGTGAAAGTGGAGCTACTGGCGGAAGTGAAAAAAGTAAAACAAATCATGACAATGAATGGCCGCTTTGGGAAGTTTTCATTCGAAGCAAAGCAGGATTAGACCACAAACATGCCGGAAGTCTGCATGCGGCTGACGAACAAATGGCTATTGAAAATGCTCGCGATGTGTACACAAGAAGAATGGAAGGTGTTAGCATTTGGGTAGTTGAAAGCAAGCATATTCACGCATCAGACCCTGCGGATGCTGATTCTTTATATGAGCCAGCAAACGATAAGATTTATCGTCATCCTACATTTTATAATTTGCCTGAGGAATTAAAGCACATGTAATGCAATCAAATTTGTGATTACATCAATACAACCTACAATTTAATGAACCATCTACTTTACATTTTACAAATAGCTGATAACGCACTAATCAACGGACATAGACTGAGTGAATGGTGTGGGCACGGTCCAGTTTTGGAACAAGATATTGCATTGAGCAATATTGCACTTGATCACTTGGGACAGGCTAGAAGCTTGTATCAGCATGCTACTGAATTATTTAATAACATCAAAAAGGATGAACAATTAAACCTTTTTCAATCCGTAGCCTTTCAAAAAAATGTTCAAGACGGTCATAATATTGATGAAGATGATTTTGCCTTTTTAAGAGATTCTTGGGATTTCAGAAACTGTCTTTTAGTGGAACAACCCAATAAAGATTGGGCTTACACAATTGCCCGTTCTTTCCTATTTGACAACTTCAACTATCATTATTTTTCAGCGCTTGTTCATAGCAAGGATGAAAATCTAGCAGCCATTGCTGAAAAGTCTTTGAAAGAAATTACATACCATTTAAGATGGAGCAGCGAATGGATTATTCGTCTTGGCGATGGCACAGAAATTAGTCATCAAAAAATGCAGCAAGCCCTCAACGATGTGTGGATGTATTCAGGCGAATTATTTAAAGAAACAGAAATTGAAAAATTAATGTTTCAAGAAAATATTGGTGTTGATTTATCTTCTATAAAAACGCTTTGGCAAAACAAAACAGCAACCATTCTTGAAGAAGCCAATTTAGAAATGCCTAAAAACAATTGGGCTCAAGATGGTGGGAAAGAAGGACGACATTCAGAGCATTTAGGTTATCTACTTGCTGAAATGCAGTTCATGCAAAGAGCTTATCCAAATATGGAATGGTAAATTAAAAGTTTCATGCCCATCACCGAACAACATATTTGGAAATTACTGGAACAAGTGAAAGACCCAGAAGTCCCGGTGTTAAGCATCATGGATTTGGGGATTGTTAGAGGCGTGAAAATTGATGTTCCAGAAATAAATTCAGTCACTATCATTATAACACCAACTTACAGTGGTTGTCCAGCAATGGATATTATCTCCATCCAAATCAGGATGGCGCTTCTTGGTGATGGGATAAAAAAAGTTATTATAGAACAACAACTCAGCCCAGCTTGGACAACTGATTGGATGAGTGAAAGTGGTAAACAAAAATTGCTTGAATATGGCATTGCGCCACCCTTAAGAAAAGCATCTAACCCATTGAACTTATTTGAGTCAGATGCCATTTCATGCCCACGATGTAATAGTGATGAAACCTCACTTGTAAGCCAGTTTGGACCAACTTCTTGTAAAGCACTTTATCAATGTAACCATTGCAAAGAGCCATTTGAACATTTTAAATGCCATTAAGTAGATGCCGTACGAAAAAACATCTGAACCCGTTGCTTCGTTTTCTGTTTTCATCAAAAGAATGGGTTGGAACTTGATGATTGCATTTCTGATGTTGATTATTTGTTTAGCCATTGGTGTCCTAGGCTATCATTATACTGATAATATTTCATGGATTGATTCGCTGCACAATGCATCCATGATTTTGAGCGGAATGGGACCTGTGGTGACTATAAATTCAACTATTGGAAAACTATTTTCTTCGTTTTATGCCTTGTTTAGTGGCGTTGCATTCATCACTAATATTGGTATTATTTTGACACCATTGGCACATCGACTTTTCCATTCTTTACATGTGGAAGATTAGTTCTTAAACACCAAGAATTTCCATCGCCTTTTTAGCGGCAACCTGACCAGCGTCTTTTTTATTATAGCCTGTGCCAATTGTAATCTCAGTTCCGTCTAAAATAATAGCTACTGAAAAAACTTTTCTTGATCCTTCTTGCACCTCACCAAGAGTTTCAAACAAAATAACTTGACCACGCTTTTGCGCCCAACTCAATAATTGATTTTTGTAGTTGGTATCCGTGCTTTCCATCATTTCTATATCGATGTAAGGCTTAATGAATTGTTGCAGAATAAATACCCGTGTTTTAGCAAAACCAACATCAAGGTAAACCGCACCAATCAAGGCTTCGAGGGCATTTCCAAAAATATGACTTCTGCCTAATCCACGATCTTGCTTATTGTATTGAACTAATTTATTTAAGCCCATACGCATAGCCACTTGATTCAGTGTTTCTCTGCGCACAATCCTGCTTCTCAGTTCAGTAAGATAACCTTCAGGCTGATTGGGATAACGTTTAAAAAGATATTCTGCTACTATGGAACCCAAAATAGCATCGCCCAAAAACTCTAATCTTTCGTTATTATGAGGTAAATCATCAATCATGGAACGATGCATCAACGCAAGTTCATAATAAGGCAAATACTTAGGTTTGAAACAAAGCACATGTTCCAATTGAAGCGATAACAGCTTTTGATTTGAATTTAGTTTGGAGAAAAAGAATCGAAAACTAAACCACACACTAATCTTCAAATTTTTTAAAAATCACAGAAGCATTATGACCACCAAAACCGAATGTGTTACTTAATGCAGCACGAACAGTTCTTTTTTGTGCTGTGTTGAATGTAAAATTCAATTTGATATCAAATGCAGGATCATCAGTAAAATGATTGATTGTAGGTGGGATAGTGTCGTTACAAACTGCCATGATGCTAGCTATTGCTTCAATTGCACCAGCAGCACCAAGTAAATGACCTGTCATAGACTTAGTTGAACTGATGTTCAAGCGATAAGCATCTTCTCCAAAAACACGTTGAATGGCAGTTACTTCACTAATGTCACCTAAAGGTGTAGAAGTACCGTGAACATTGATATAATCAATATCTGCAGGAGTCATACCAGCATCGTTGAGTGCATTCAACATTACATTGTAAGCACCAAGACCTTCTGGATGTGGAGCAGTTAAATGGTAGGCATCTGCGCTCATACCACCACCTGCAACTTCAGCATAGATGGTTGCACCTCTTCGTTTAGCGTGTTCGTATTCTTCAAGAATAATTGCAGCACCGCCTTCACCCATCACAAAACCATCACGATTAAGGTCAAAAGGACGACTTGCTGTTTTGGCATCGTCATTGCGTTCAGATAAAGCTTTCATAGCATTGAAACCACCAATACCAGCTTCTGTAATTACAGCTTCTGAGCCACCACAAATAATGGCATCCGCTTTACCAATTCTTACATAAGTAAGTGCAGCGATAATTGCGTTGGTTGAAGAAGCACAAGCGCTAACTGTTGCAAAGTTTGGACCACGGAAACCATATTTCATAGAAATATGTCCTGATGCAATGTCCAAGATAAGTTTTGGAATAAAGAAAGGATTGAATCTTGGTGTGCCGTCTCCATTATTGAAATTTTTCATTTCTTCAATGAAGGTAATCATACCACCGATGCCTGATGCCCAAATGACACCAACACGGTCTTGATTAACAACACCTGGCTGGTCTATGCCAGCATGTTTCACTGCTTGGTCAGCAGCGGCTACTGCAAACTGTGAAAAGCGGTCCAGTTTTCTAGCTTCTTTTCTGTCGAAGAAGTCTTCTGGATTAAAACCTTTTACTTCGCAAGCAAATCTTGTTTTGAATTTGCTGGCGTCGAATTGTGTAATGAAATCGGCACCCGATACACCATTGATCAGTCCATCCCAATAAGCAGGTACGGTATTGCCCAGCGGAGTAAGGGCACCGATACCGGTAACGACAACGCGTTTAAACGGTAAGTTCATTAACAATTTTTAAAATTCTAAAATGTCGTAATAATTATTTTACGTGTTCTTCAAGATAAGAAACAGCTTGACCTACAGTTGTGATAGTCTCAGCTTGTTCGTCAGGAATTGAAATATTAAATTCTTTTTCAAATTCCATAATCAATTCTACTGTATCCAATGAGTCAGCACCTAGATCGTTGGTGAAGCTCGCCTCAGGTGCAACTTCAGATTCGTCAACACCTAATTTGTCAACAATAATTTTCTTTACGCGATTTGCAATTTCAGACATGGCTAATGCAATTTAAATTTTATGGTGCAAAAATATACTTTTTGATAAAAAGCAAAAGATATTTCTATACTTTATACATATAATTTCAAATCTATATATAAAGTATGTGGGTTTTCTATAATTTATTAACTCTTTCTTCAACAATTTTCCCATCTTTCATTAACAAAGTTCGGTCTGTAAGCCTTGCCAGTTCTTCATTGTGGGTAATCATTATGAAAGTTTGATTTAACCTTTCTCTTAGATTTAAAAATAATTCATGAATTGAATTTGCATTATTACTATCTAAGTTTCCAGTTGGCTCGTCAGCCATAATCACAGTAGGTTCATTTACTAATGCTCTTGCAATCGCAACCCTTTGCTGTTCACCACCAGAAAGTTCTGAAGGTTTGTGGTCGATTCGTCCACCTAAACCAACGATGTCCAACATAGAAGCTGCTTTTGTAATTGCTGTCTTTTTGTCCATGCCACTTATCCATAAAGGCATCGCTACGTTTTCAACCGCACTAAACTCGGGTAATAAATGATGAAATTGAAAAACAAAGCCTAAATGTTGATTCCTAAACTTAGCTTGTTTCAAAGAATTTAACTTTGCTACATTGATTCCATTAATAGTTATTTCACCAGAGTCTGGCTTGTCTAATGCTCCTATCAAATGAAGTAAGGTACTTTTCCCAGCTCCTGATGGACCTATAATAGATACAATTTCACCCTTTCCAACTGAAAAACTCACATCATCCACGACGGCAAAAGATGAATATTTCTTTTTAACATTTTTTGCAACTAGCATCAAGTAAAAGTCAATTTTTTTGTTGATTTTTCAAATTTTATTCTAGCTATTATCATTTTAAAAAACATAATCTAAAATTATTGATGTTGACCATGAATAAAAATTTGGATTTCTTGAATGAAAACTTACATTTGCCAAATCTTGAAGTCAAAATAAAATATTGAAAATATGTTTTGGACATTAGAATTAGCGTCTCATTTAGAAGATGCTCCATGGCCAGCTACCAAAGACGAGTTGATTGATTATGTAATCCGCTCTGGCGCGCCGCTTGAAGTTGTTGAAAATCTTCAGGAACTTGATGACGAAGGGGAAATTTATGAAGGTATTGAAGATATTTGGCCGGATTACCCTACTCAAGAAGATTTCTTCTTCAATGAAGATGAATATTAATTTTATTACAAAGGGCTTTTCAAAATTGAGAAGCCCTTTGTCTTATTCTTCTTTATTTTCTGGAAACCAATGCGCTTTCCACTGTTCAGGAGTAAGAGCCTCTTCCACAGAAAAATCTCCAATTTTTGTTCTGCGCAAAGCCTGCAAGTAGCCACCACAGCCCAATGCAACACCAATATCATGAGCAATTGAGCGTATGTAGGTCCCAGTGCTACAATTAATTTTAAAATGTAATTCTGGCGATTGAAATGCCGTGATTTCAAATGAATAAATTGTGATTTGTCTAGGTTGCAATTTAATTTCCTGACCTTTTCTTGCTAATTCATAAGCACGTTTTCCATCCTTTTTTATTGCGGAATGAATGGGTGGCGTTTGAAAAATTGTTCCCGTAAATGATGTCTTTACAACTTCTTCAATTTGAGCCAAATCAATGCTTTCAACAGATTTAAAATTTTCAGGCTCACTTTCTAAATCATAAGTTGGCGTAGAAGCACCAAGATGAATAATGCCTGTGTATTCTTTCGGTTGTTGTTGAAATTCTGTGATTCTTTTAGTGAATTTTCCAGTGCAACAAATCAATAATCCTGTAGCCAAAGGATCTAGGGTTCCAGCATGACCAATTTTAGCATGAATCAACTTTCTGACTTTGCTAATGGCATAAAATGATGTCCATCTGAAAGGCTTGTCGATTAGCAAAACTCCACCTTCTTTCAACGTTTCGATTTCTGGAAATTGTTTCATGTGGCGCAAAGATAGGTTTGTTCTTTGAGCATTGAATTGTGTAGAACATTCATTTACAATGCCAATGTTCCTATCAATCAAATCGACACCCATTTCTTAGGTGATAACGTACATTTGTGGCATGAATTTTTTCTTAAACACCAAGGAACCCATTCTTATAGCTGGACCTTGTAGTGCCGAAACGGAAGAGCAAATTTTTGAAACCGCAAAAGCATTAAAAAATAGTTCAATTCAATTATTTCGTGCTGGCGTTTGGAAACCTCGCACCAAGCCAGGCAGTTTCGAAGGAAATGGTGAGCTGGCTTTGACTTGGCTAGCAGCAATGAAACAAGAACTACAACTACCATTTGCAGTGGAAGTGGCAGAACCAAAACATGTGGAGCTTGCGCTGAAATACAATGCTGATGCGGTTTGGATTGGTGCGAGAACAACTGTAAATCCATTTCAAGTGCAACAAATTGCTGATGCACTAAAAAATATTTCAATAAGCGTGATGGTAAAAAATCCTGTAAACCCCGATGTGGATTTATGGGAAGGTGGTATTGAAAGATTGCAGCATGCCAATGTGAATGAAGTGGCCGCTGTCCATAGAGGTTTTTCATCCTATCATACGAATTCGCTTTACAGAAATCAACCCAATTGGACCATTCCAATTGAACTCAAAAGAAGAAAACCTTCATTGAGTATAATTTGTGACCCAAGTCATATTGCAGGTAAAAGAAGCCTTGTTCCTGAAATTGCACAACGTGCTCTGGACTTGTGTTTCAACGGACTGATGATTGAAACGCATTGTCATCCTGACCAAGCATGGACAGATGCCAAACAACAATTGACACCTGAAGAATTGCAACAATTAATTTGCAATCTAATAGTTCGCAAACAACATATTACTGGCAAAAATGAAGACTTAGCTCTTGAAACGCTTCGCCAACAAATGGATAGTATTGATGCTGAAATCATTGATTTACTTTCAAGAAGAATGGATTTGAGCGGACTAATGGGAAAACATAAAAATGAAAAGAATTTAACTGTTTACACACCTGAAAGATGGAGAGAAATCGTTGAAAGCCGCAGTGAGCAAGCATTGAAGCGAAATTTATCCGTAGATTTTATCGTTTCATTGTATGAAAAAATTCATCATGAAAGTATTCAAAAACAACTCAGCGTTTGGGAATCTTTGGATAAAGCCACAAAAGAGTAACTTTAAGCCCCATATAATTTTTTGCATTGGCACTGAAACAACACAAAGACGAAAAAATAAGATACGAACAGCAGGTCGATAATGCTGCGGCTTATGTATTACCTTTCATTGAGGCAACAAAAAAATTAGGACCTAACGTAAAAGTACTTGAGATAGGTTGTGGTGAAGGCGGCGTGTTGAAACCTTTTGCTGCTAAAGGATGCTATTGTGTGGGCGTTGACCTCAATCCGATTAGAATTGACATTGCCAACGACTTAATGAAAGTGGAAGTGGAAAAAGGTCAAATGAAATTTTTATTTAAAAATGTATACGACCAAGATTTTCTTGAAACTTACCGTTCTTATTTTGATGTAATCATTTTGAAAGATGCTATTGAACATATTCCCGAGCAGGAAAAATTTATTCCTTACTTGAAAAATTTCATCAAAAAAGATGGGCAAATTTTCTTTGGATTTCCTCCTTGGTATATGCCTTTTGGCGGTCATCAACAAGTGTGTTTAAATAAATGGGCAAGCAAACTTCCTTATTATCATATTTTGCCTAAAAAGCTGTACTTAAGCATTCTCAAGGGTTTTGGCGAACCCGAAGGAGTAACTTCAGAGTTGATGGAAATTTGGGATACTCAAATCAGTATTGAACGTTTTGAAAAAATTATTCGCAATAGTCAACTTAAAGTAATCAAGGAACAACATTTTCTAATTAATCCAATCTATAAATACAAATTTGGACTAAAAGCTAGAAATCAATCTCCTATCATTAGAAGCATTCCATTTTTTAGAAATTTTTTCACGACTTGCGTTTATTACACTGTTGGCTTAAACCAATAAGGATTAACGTTTAGCCGCAAAAAAATCTTTCATCAATTGTGCGCATTCTTCAGCCAATACTCCAGAATGAACAGTGGCTTTGGGATGAAAAACTGATTTGTCACCAATAAAACTTCGATAACCATTTTTAATATCGGAAGCACCATAAACAATACGCCCTATCTTGCTCCAAAACATCGCACCACAACACATCAAACAAGGTTCGAGCGTAACAAAAAGTGTGGCGTCCATCAAATATTTACTGCCTATTTGGTTGCAAGCCGCAGTTATAGCAATCATTTCAGCATGGGCAGTGCTGTCTTTCAATTGCTCTACATAATTATGACCTCGAGCAATGATTTTATTATTCCATACAACGATGGCACCAACCGGAATTTCATCAGCGTCAAATGCTTTACGTGCCTCTCGTAGCGCTTCTTTCATGAAATATTCATCATCAAAAATCATCGTTTCATTCTTTTGTTTTCGAATCCATAATTATAGTTACTGGTCCGTCATTGACCAAAGATACTTTCATGTCTGAACCAAATTGTCCAGTCGCAATTTGTTTGCCTAAAAGCGTTTCCAATTGTGATTTCATAAATTGATACAATGGTATAGCCTGTTCTGGTCTTGCCGCTTTAATGAAAGAAGGTCGATTGCCTTTTTTATATGCAGCATGCAAGGTGAACTGACTAATTAATAGAATACTTCCATCCACATTGATAATGTCTTGATTCATCAAACCCTGCTCATCTGAAAAAATGCGCAAGGCAACAATTTTTTTTGCCAACCAAATAACATCGTCTTCTGTGTCTTCAGTTTCAATGCCTAAGAGGATTAAAAAACCTTTTTCAATAGCACCAATAATTTCACCATTAACCGAAACACTTGCCGATGAAACCCTTTGAATAACAACACGCATTTTTAGTCTCCTATAATTTGCAGTAAAAATCGGAGTTAGAAAACAAACTGCAAGGAATTTTTCTAGGTTTGAATCTACTTACATATAATTATAAGCAATACTTTATTATACAATTTAAATTAAAATATCAACTTCGATTAAATTCTCATTTAGCACATCATTTTCCTTTCTACATTTGAATTTTAGTTTTCACTTTGTACACCACATCCAATACCATCGTAGCCCTAGCCACACCTAATGGCGAAGGAGCCATTGGCATCATTCGTCTCAGCGGTGACGATGCCATTTCTATAGTTCAAAAAATGTGGAAGGGGAAAAATCTTCTTGACCAACCTTCTCATTCGCTTCATTATGGTAAAATTGTTTATAACAACCAAATCTTGGACGAAGCCGTTGTCAGCCTCTATAAAAATCCAAGAAGCTACACAGGCGAAGATATTGTAGAAATCAGTTGTCATGGTTCTCGATATATTTTAGAACAAGTGATTCAATGCTGTCTTCGTGAAGGAGCAACAATGGCAATGCCTGGTGAGTTTACCCAACGTGCATTTTTGAATGGTAAAATGGACTTAACCCAAGCAGAAGCCGTTGCCGATTTAATTGCAAGTGAAAGTAAAGCGGCTCATCATGCTGCTATGCACAACCTCAGAGGTGGCTTCAGTCTTGACTTACAGCAAATTCGAGAGGACTTAATTTCATTCAGTGCTTTGATTGAGTTAGAATTAGATTTTAGCGAAGAAGATGTAACTTTTGCAGATAGATCGCAACTGCTAACCATGCTTGAAAACGCCAAAGAAAAGGTGCAAAAACTTCTCCATTCTTTCCAACTGGGCAATGTGATTAAACATGGTATTAAAGTGGCGCTTATCGGAAAACCGAATGCAGGAAAAAGCACTTTGCTCAATGCATTACTAAACGAAGAAAGAGCCATTGTGAGCGAAATTGCAGGAACAACAAGAGACACCATAGAAGAATCTTTAAATATCAATGGAGTACAATTTCGACTTATCGACACTGCTGGCATTCGCGAACATACTGCTGATGTGATTGAGTCAATTGGTATTGAAAGAAGTAAAAAAGCAATTGAGGAAGCCAATGTGGTAGTTTATCTCATGGATTTATCCACTTTGCAAAAAGAAGATTTTCTTGCAGCCAAACAACTTATTGAAAACAATAAACCAACAATTTTTGTCGGTACTAAAGCCGATTTATTAGTTGAAAATTTCAATAACAAAACAGAGGTGAGCTCCTTACCCCATCTCTCAGAAATCCTGCCTGCAGACACTTTGCTGCTTTCAGCAAAACATAACGGCGCACAAGAACTTAAAGAAATCTTGTTCTCTAAAATGGTTGGGGAAAATATTAATACTGAAGAAACCATCATCACCAACACAAGACATTTCGAGGCGCTGAAAGAAGTAATGCAATGTCTTGATGCCATCCAAATTGCCATTCATCAAAATATTCCAGGCGATTTGCTTTCGCTTGATATCAGAAGATGTTTGCATTATCTTGGACTAATAACTGGAACCATCACCAATGAAGATAAACTAGATTATATATTTAGTAAATTTTGCATAGGAAAGTAATAGAACTCATGGCCGAATCCATTCAACTTTCAAAAGGAAGTAAGCAAGAACAATACGAACAATTGTTACCTCAAATACTGGCTATCACTCAAGCCGAAACGGACTTAATCGCCAATCTTGCCAACACAACAGCAATGCTCAAACAACAATTTGGTTGGTTTTGGGTAGGCTTTTATTTAGTTAAAGACAATGAATTGGTTCTTGGACCTTTTCAGGGTACACTTGCTTGCACCCGAATTGCAAAAGGGAAAGGTGTTTGTGGCAGCGCATGGCAACAAGCCCAAACTATTGTAGTTCCCGATGTAGATCAATTTCCTGGACACATCGCTTGTAGCAGCGAATCAAAATCCGAAATCGTTGTACCTATCATTCGAAACCAAGAAGTAGTCGGAGTTTTGGATGTTGATAGCGATGCTTATGATGAGTTTAATGAAATAGACAAACATTACTTGGAATCCTTAATGAATCAGTTGATTTTTTAACAAATATTTTTTGGTGCCCCACAATATCTTCACCTAAATTTATTTGAAAGACCTTGATTTAGCATGAAGCTGTTGTTTTGCATTTTATTAAGCTGTATTAGTTTTTGTGTTTCAAATGCACAATCGCTGAAAGGCTTAGTTGTGGATGGTGCCACTTCTTTGCCCGTTCCTGCCACCAAGGTTTTCAATGCTAGAACACAAATTTCCACTTTCACTGACGAGCAAGGTTTTTTCAATATAGAAGCAAATTTTAACGACCTCATTTATTTCGAAGCCCCAGGATTTAAGCTCAGTTCAAGAAAAGTTGGTGTGGCTAAAAATGGAATTGCAGAAATGAATATAAGTTTATTTAAACTAAGCATTCAACTCGATGAGTTCATATTTCGACCAATCTATTCTCCTTACCAACTTGACTCCATTGAAAGAAGAGCGGTGTATAGTCGTGCTTTAGCAAGACATAAAAGTTCATTGGGCAGCCCAGTTTCTTGGGTTGCTGAAAAACTGAATAAAAACAGTAAACAAATTTTTAAATTTCAAAAAAACTATAACTATTGGGAAGATCAAAAATTTATTGATACGAGATATACTCAAGAATTGGTTGGACAATTAACCCGACTTACAGGTGACAGCATAGCTTTTTTCATGAATGCTCATCCCATTCCATACGATTTTGCAAGAGCAGCTTCTGAGCTTGAATTGAAAATTTGGATTCGAGAACAATTCAAAGAATGGCAGAAAAAAAATCAAACTTCCAACCTAAAACTAGATAGTTTGAAACGATGAAAAAAATCACATACAATTATATTTTATTATTTTTTTCCGCTATTCTATTTGAATTTCCATCTTTTGCTCAGACTGTTTCGGGTGTCATTTTTGATGCACAATCCATGAATTATTTACCTCAAGTGTTGGTTGTCAATAAGAAAACAAATGCACAAACTTTTTCTGCTGAAAATGGTTTTTACCAAATTTTAGCTGAAAAAAATGACACTTTACAGTTTTTGTTAAATGGATATTCACCGCTTCTTTTGACAGTTTCAATTGCTAACAAACAAAAGTTAGAAACAGTTTTCTTGAAAGAACTACATCAAACATTGAAAGAAATCGTCATTCAATCTGACCATCGAGTTAAAGACTCTATTGACCAAAGAATAATTTACAAAAAGTACATTAATGATGCATATTTTAGACCAAGTATAAACAGTATAAACTCTTCTGGTATGGGTTTTGGGCTAAGCTTCAATGGATTAGTAAGCTACGCAGTTAGTGTTGTCTCCGGTCGTCAACGCCGACTAGAAAAGTTCAAAAAGAACTTAGAAAATGAAGAAAAAAGCAAATACATAAACACAAAATACAATGTATTATTAGTACAAGATGTTCTGAAATTGGATGCAGAAGCTGCCCAACAATTTATACTAAAAAACCCAATGCCCATTGAATTTGCCGCACAAGCCACTGCGCTAGAAATGAAGATTTGGATTAGGGAAGCTTATAAAAAAATGAATCAACCCAAAAGTTCGCCAACATGAAATAGTCGTTAGCATTCGTTTTGTCTGTACCTTAGTTCTATGATTCCCGCATGGCAAAAAGGCAAGGTGATTGAGGTGCAACAAGCTTCAACCAACACAAGAAGGTATTGGATTGAATTGCCTGAAACAGCAAGTTTCGATTTCATTCCTGGTCAATTTGTCACAGTCGATTTGCCCATCCACGAACAGCGCAACAAACGTTGGAGAAGTTATAGTATCGCATCAGCCCCAAATGGAACAAATATTATTGAACTTATCATTGTTTATGTAAATGGTGGCGCAGGTTCTAGCTACTTTTTTGAGCAGGTAAATGTTGGTTACGAACTCACACTTCGTGGACCACAGGGCATTTTCACTTTACCAAAGTCGTTGAACGAAAAGCAACAATTTTTTATATGCACTGGAACAGGGATTGCTCCTTTTCGCAGCATGATACATCATATTGAAAAGAATAAAATTCCTCACCAAGATATTCATTTGATATTTGGCACCCGTACTGTTGAAGATATTTTATACTATGAAGAAATGAAAACAATTGCAGCTTCAATGCCAAGAGTTTTCTATCATCCAATTTTATCTAGGACATATTGGGAAGGTCCAACAGGATATGTGCATCAGATATATCAAAACTTATGCAAGGATAGACCTGATGCTCAGTTTATGCTTTGTGGTTGGCGAAATATGATTGACGAGGCCAAGCACAATTTATTAGAAATGGGCTACGCCAAAGAAAATATTCAAATAGAAATTTATGGTTAAATAAAAATGGCTGCACCAATTATGATGCAGCCTTTTTTAAAACCTATCTATAAAACTATTTTTTTCCAGGTTTTGCTGGTTTTGCTATTTCATTTTTCAATTGTTTGAACAAACTATCATTAGCGTCGATTGCTTCAATTTTATCCATATAAACTTTAGTTTTGGCTTTGTCATTCGTATTGAAGTAATATAAAGCAAGATATTGAAATGCTTTCATCAAATCATTTTTCTTGTCGTAGTTAGGACCAACTTTAGTCAACCAATCCAAATAAAATTTCTCTGCAATACCTGATTTGCCCTGATCATCAATTGCAGCTGCGTTTCTACCTTGCCAATATACTGCAGATGGTTGTTCAGGAAATTTCACCGCCATTTCTTCAAATGATTTCATACTTGTAGCATAATCCTTTGCATAATAAGACATAACGCCTCTCCAGAAATAATCCGTAGCGGTTGCATTGGGATTAGAATCAATGAATTTATTATACCAAACTGCTGCAAGTTCAAATTCTTTTGAATCCTTATAAGATTCGGCAATTTTTTTATAGTTTTCTAATTGTGTTGAATGAGCTGTATCATAAATCATTGCATTCTTGAAAAATAACTCAGCTGAATCAACTAATTGCTTCCTGTTTACAGAATCAACTAAACTGTTGCCAAGCAATATCTTTCCATAATTAATTAAATCTTTGGATAAAATTTTAGCAGGATTTTGTTGTGCAAAATAAATGCGCACTTGATCTAAAGCATTTTTAAAATCTTTCTTCTCTAAATAACTGTAAGCCAATACTCCATAAAAACTAGGTTTCATAATACCTGTGTTCATCAATTCTTTTGCTTTTGCAATAGCGTCGTCATACTTTTTTGCCAAGTAAAGAATGTACATGTACTGAACTTGGTCCTCAGCAGACTTGTCTGATTTATCTAAGTAAGTTTGGATATTAGTCAATGCAATATCATACTTACCCACCCAATAATAGGCGTTCGCTAAGTTCTTGTATGGCAAAGGGTTATCGCTGTCTGCATCTTTAGCTTTTTGATAGTTTTCCAAGGCTAAATCATATCTTTTTGCGGCATACCAAACTTCTCCAATGCGAGTGTAAGCCAAAGAGTTTTTAGCGTCTTTTGCAACTGCGGCTTCATAATTATTCATGGCTTCACCACCGCCGCCAGGCATTTTCAAATAGGCATCTCCAATCGCAATTCGAGTTTCAGCATTATCATTTTTTTTCAACACATCTTTGTACCAATCAATTGCTTGTTGATAATTTCCTCCTTCAGTATAATTTATCGCATCGGCTGCGTAGCGCAATGGTTCAACGTTTTTCTTAGTTGCTTTTGAAGCTACAATCGCAACAAGCCTATTAGCTTCAGTTGTGTTTTTCAATTCAAATTCAACGCGAGCCAAACCAGCTGTGTTGGCAACATCGTCTGCATATTTACCAAAAATAGCTTTAGCCTCTTTTGTTTTTTCTAATTTCAACTCACACAAGCCTAAATAATAATTGGCAGTTGTGCTTGATGTTGCCAAAGGGGTTAAAATAGTTTTTGCAGTTTGATAGCGTTCATATTTATACATTTTCACGCCATCTTCTAAAGATGTTTGTGCTGTCACAGTGCTACTTACAAAAAATGCCGCAGCCACTACTATCGCATGTTTCCTGTTCATTTCTGATTTATTTATTATTAATTAATTTATTGATTATTAATTGCCGCGTCTCTAAAAATTACATTAGTCCGCAATGGAAAGAGTCGTGCTTGTTTAAAAATTAATTGTCCTCGTTCTCTGCTTAAAAAGTTAGCAAAGCCTGTGCCAAGTCCAGGATAGGTTTCCCTATGGATATAATATAAATTTCTGGTCAGCGGATATTTATTAGGAGCAATAAATGCTTGATAAGGTTGATAATAACTATTTAATTTTTCATTATACACATGCAGAATCCTAACATTCTTAATAAAAGCAAGTTCTTCAGGGTCGCTATAATCTGAAATGTAACTTACACCAACAAAGCCTATAGCATTAGGATTTTTAGCTACATATTCAATCAATGAATCGTTACCTTTTGCTGCAAACACATTGGTACCTAATTTTTGTCCAGGAATAAGAGAATCTAAAATGTAACGCAAATTGCTTGAGCCTTGGTTGTCAAAAACAACTGTGTATTTTTTAGGATAAACACCTGTCAAAATTCCTCTGATTTGACTCAAACTAAAAGCTGTGTCTGAAGAAGAATTATTGACAATTATAGCCAAACCATCTTTTGCAATGGGTAAAGATGTAGGCACAATTTTTCTTTGTTCCAGTGATTGTTTTTCTTGACTTGTCAGGTCGCGAGTCACTAATATTAATCTTGTACTGTCTTGCACAAAATCCTTGATACAAGCCGCTTCTGGCTTGTAGTTGATTTTAATATGTGCATCAGGAAAACTGCTATCAAAAACTTTTCTCTGTTCTTCTATTATAGGTTTGAAATTCTCATCCACTGAAATTTCAATACTGCCACTTGCTAAGGTATCTTTTTGAGTTGGTACGCCCTCTTCACATGCTGTGAATTGAACGATACATATAAAAGCAAAAACAAGTTTGAGAATTGGATTGATTTTCATGAAAAAGCTTTTCTCAGTTTTTTAATTATTTTTTTGTTGACGTAAAGCCATAATTCCACGCCATAGCCTAAAAACACCGTAAATAATAAGCAGTGTTCCAATACTATAAGCTGTGCTTGGCGACAGCGCCATTGAGCCAAAATATTTTATATATAAAACAACTACACCGAGAATCAAATAAACAAAACCCATTCCTATGTGCAGTGTGCTCTGAAAACGACTGTATTGGCTTTTATGTTGTGGTTGGTTGTCCTGACTCATTGTATAACATTTAATTTTCTTGGTAAGTGCTTGAATTTGGTTGCAAACTTAGCAGTAAAATAATTGATGTGCTAATTTCTATTCTGCTTGAAAAAAAATTAACGCAATGCAAGGAAATTATTTGTTTTAAAGATGTAAAATGATTGAATTTTCACAAACAGAGAAGTAAAAAACAAAAAAGAGACTGCCAGATGACAATCTCTTTTCATTTCTAAGAGAAACTTAGGAATATTATTTTTTAGGAGCCGCTTTCTTAGCAGGAGCTGCCTTTTTAGCTGGAGCCGCCTTCTTTGCAGGAGCCGCTGCTTTCTTAGGAGCTGCTGCTTTCTTCGCAGGAGCCGCTTTCTTTGCAGGTGCTGCCGCCTTTTTAGGAGCTGCCGCTTTTTTAGCAGGTGCTGCTTTTTTAGCAGGTGCTGCCGCTTTTTTTGGAGCTGCTGCTTTCTTCGCAGGAGCCGCTTTTTTAGCAGGAGCCGCCTTCTTTGCTGGTGCTGCTGCTTTCTTAGGTGCTGCTGCTTTCTTTGCAGGAGCCGCTTTTTTAGCAGGAGCTGCCTTCTTTGCTGGTGCTGCTGCTGCTTTTTTGGTTGGTGCAGCTTTTTTAGGTGCTGCTTTACTTGCTTTTGCCATAATTGTGTGAATTTAAGGGTAAAACAAAAAATGTTATATGGCAAACAGCCGAGGGGGTTAGGCCTCGGCTGTAGCTGATACTTCTTTTACTGAAATTAGCGTTTTAGTTCTTGTCTTGCGAAACTCTACGATTCCGTCGGTTGTTGCAAAAATCGTGAAATCTCGACCTATTCCAACATTTTCACCTGGATGGTAAACTGTTCCTCTTTGACGAACAATGATATTACCACAGATAGCAGGTTGACCACCAAATATTTTAACGCCTAAACGCTTGCTTTGTGAGTCTCGACCATTCTTTACACTACCTTCACCTTTTTTGTGTGCCATTTTTTTACTTTCTATTTACAAATATACAAAAAGAAATTACAATTATGCAATCTCGTTAATTCTAATTTTTGTTAATGATTGACGGTGACCATTTAATTTTTGATAACCCTTGCGGCGCTTCTTCTTGAAAATAAGCACTTTATCACCTTTAAGATGATCAATAATTTCAGCCTTGACTGTTTTTGAACCTGCTCCGGTAAATATTGTACCGTTGTCTCCAGTCATCAAAACATCTGAAAATTCTACCTTATCGCCTGCATTTCCACTAAGACGATGAACGAACAATTCTTGATCTTTTTGAACTTTGAATTGTTGACCTGCTATGTTTACTATCACGAACATGACTACCCAAAAATATTTTGCGCAAAGGTAAACATTCTTTTCAATTTTTGAACAAATAAAATAATATTTTCCTTTCACACCATTTAATCCAATAGAATTCAACTTATTTATATATATTCAGCCTCATGCATGTTGTATATTTGTTGCTTGTTCATTTCTTATGAAAATAATATCTTTTTTAGCCAAACCCTATGCATCAATTGTTCATAATAAAATAAAAAAAGGAATGGCTTCTGCTGTTTCCGACCAAAATGCTTGGCTGCAATATCTTCTCAAAAAGGTCGCTAAAACTAGTTTTGGTAAAGAACATGGTCTTCATCAAATTAATTCCCACGATGAATATCAGGAAGCCGTTCCCATCCGCGATTATGAAGCGTTCAAACCTTATATTGATCAAATAAAAGATGGTGCCCAAAATGTGCTTTGGGCGGGCAAACCTCTCTATTTTGCTAAAACTTCTGGCACAACTAGCGGAACCAAATACATTCCAATTAGTTCAGAATCTATCCACAACCATATTGATACCGCAAAACATGCGCTTCTTTGCTATATGTCAGAAAGCGGTAACACTGCTTTTGCTGATGGAAAAATGATTTTTCTTTCCGGAAGTCCAGTTTTGGAGCGAGTAGGAGGCATTCCAACTGGCAGACTCAGCGGCATCGTCAATCATTTTGTACCAAAATATTTAAGAGGCAACCAAATGCCTTCTTTTGAAACAAATTGCATTGAAGATTGGGAAGAAAAGTTGGGCAAAATTGTGGATGAAACATGGCAGAAAAATATGTCGCTCATCAGTGGCATTCCACCATGGATTCAGATGTATTTTGATTGGATCATGGAAAAAAATGGTGGTAAAAAAATCAAAGAACAGTTTCCAAATCTTCAAGTAATTGTTCATGGTGGTGTGAATTTCAAACCCTATAAATCAAAATTGTTTGATAGCCTCGGACAATCTATCGATACAATTGAAACTTTTCCTGCCTCTGAAGGCTTCTTCGCTTTTCAAGACACTTTGCATGAAGAAGGACTTTTACTCAATACTAATTCGGGTATTTTTTTCGAATTCATCAAAGCGAATGAAATTTTTAACCCTCATCCAAAACGTTATTCTTTGGAAGAAGTGGAAGTTGGTGAAAACTATGCTTTGATTGTCAACAGCAATGCTGGACTTTGGGGTTATAACATTGGCGATACAATTAAGTTTGTAAGTATAAATCCCTATCGAATTGTAGTGACAGGAAGAATAAAACACTTCATTTCTGCATTTGGTGAACATGTGATTAGCGAAGAAGTTGATTTTGCTATAACGCAAGCCTGTAAACAGTTTGGAGAAAGAATTATTGAATATACCGTTGCACCAAAAATTCAAACGACGAACGAACTTCCCTACCATGAATGGTTCATCGAATTTGAATCTGAACCTAAAAATCTCGATGCATTCGCACAATCAATAAATCAAAATATTTGCAATAAAAATATCTATTACAATGACCTCATAAAAGGCGGAATTCTACAGCCGCTAAAAATCAATGTGATGCAAAAACATGCATTTCAAGAGTACATGAAATCTGAGGGAAAGCTAGGCGGACAAAACAAAGTACCTCGTTTAGCTAACGACAGAAAAATCGCAGATGCTTTAATGCCTTGGGTTTATCCAAAATAAAAAAAGGCGTAATCATTTCAATTTTGATTACGCCTTTTTATTACAATTCAAGAACTATTTTTTTACTTGAAAAATCGCTTTCATCTCCGATGGTTGATTAATTAAATTGATTGCTGAAGCCAGTTCTTTATCATAAGCAAAGCTTTGCTCAATTCTACCTCTTAAAAAATAATATCTCGACACGATTTCATTCTCTAAATACTTTTTGATTTCAGTTTTATTTTTCACTAAATCTTGCTGCTTGTTGTGTGCTAATTTGCTTTGCAATTGTGTAATTTCATTCTTTATGTTTTCGTAGTATTTTTCTTTTTCTGCTCTTGATTTCAATGAATCCAAAGCAATTTCAGATTCTGTCTTATAGGCAAAATCCTTGCCTTCCAACCATTTCGAAAACTCTTGAAATTCAGTGTCAGTCAAGCTAAATGCTGATGCAAGAGGTATTTTATTGTGTTGTTTTACATAAATAGTTGCATAGTCGAATATGAAATCTTTACTGTATAGAGCTATAGCTAACTTGCTCACCATTTCGTCTTCAATGTACACATCGGGTTCCACTCCTCCACCGCTCATCACCTTTCTTCCTGCTTTAGTATAAAAAACTTTTTTCAATGAATCAGGTATTTTACCCACACTGCCATCAGGATTTCTGTTCGTGTAATCAATAGCTTGAATGCATCTTCCAGAAGGCGTGTAATACTTGGCAGTAGTGAGTTTCAGCCGAGCATTATATCCAAGATTTCTTGTCATTTGCACCAATCCTTTTCCATATGACCGCTCGCCGATAACCACACCTCTATCTAAATCTTGCAATGTACCTGCAACAATTTCAGATGCCGAAGCTGAACTGTGATTTACCAAAACAGCCACAGGAATTTTAGTATCTAAAGGCTGACCAAGTGTTTTGTATTCTTTATCCATTTCCGGTAATTTACCTTTTGTGGCAACGACTACTTGACCTTTTTCAATAAAAATATTACAAATAGCGACTGCTTCATCCAACAATCCACCTGGGTTACTACGCAAGTCCAAAATAATTCCTTTTAATAGTGGTTGAGCACGCTTGAGACTATCGACAGCCATGCGCACTTGTCGTCCACAACCCATCGTAAATTGTGTGAGTTTCACAAAACCAATGTCGTTTGATTTGCCCACTAATCCGAAAAACGGTACACTAGATATATCAATTTCAGCCCTAGTTATTGTTTTGTCTGATACTTGACTGGTAAAAGCATCTTTAACCTTCAAAACTACTTGAGTGCCGGGTGCACCTTTGAGCAAAAGGCTGATATCATCAATCGATTTTCCTGAAATATTCGCTTTATCTATGGCAATGATTTGATCTCCGGAATGCAATCCACTTTTTTGAGCTGGACTACCCTCATATATGTCACCAACAAATATGTCCTCTTCTTTTTTGCGCATAGCCGCTCCAATGCCACCATATTTTCCTGTGGTTTGAAATTCAAAATCTTCTATATCTGACTCAGTAATGTAGTTAGTGTATGGGTCCAAGGTTTGCAACATTGCATCTACTCCCACCTTCACCATTTTTCCTGGCTCAATTGGATCAACATAATAAGTGTTGATTTCCTTGAAAAGGCTAATAAACAAATCTAAATTTTTGGATATTTCAAAAAAAGAATCAACTGTTTTAGCTTGAACAAATAATGATAATACAATTGTGACAACAACTCCTGTGAGGAAACCTTTTCCCTTAATGGCTTTCATTTTATCCTTCATTTTGTGGCTTTCGATGATTTGAAACTAGAGAGGCAAGCTACAAAAAAAATGATGCTCCTACATTTGTGACAGAAATTTAACAAAACCAAAGTGCAGTTTTTTGTTCAACACCAACAATTTACTTACTTTAGCGATGAATTTAATTCAGATTATATGAAAAAAATATTACTCTTTATACTTGGTTTGGGACTTTGTTCAGTACAACAATCATTCGGTCAAGCTTTCGTAACTGCTCATGACACTGTTTTTGCTTCAACTTCTGCAAACAGTGTTTTGACTGCCCACAATGCTTTGACAACGACGCAGACTACTAACTTATTGTACACTTGGAAAGTAATTGACAATAATTTGCCTTCTGATTGGTTGAACGATGATTTTGGCATTTGCGATGGCACAACTTGTTATAACAGCGTAAACGTAATGGGTGGGCAAACACTATTTGATACTGTTCGTGCAAGCAAACCAATCGACATGAAAATTTCTGTTAGACCAGGTGCTACAAACGGAACTTATTTCATCAGCATTCAAGCTAAAGATGTTGCTAACACAACCAATAAAAAATTGACTTATGTGTTCAACAAATGGCCAAACAATGTTACTACAGTTAGCCGTTCTGAAGATGATGTAACTGTTTATCCAAACCCAGCACGCGAATCAATCAATGTTGTTTTCGATGAAAATCTTGGCGTTAAACAAGTTGCTGTTTATAACCTCATCGGAAAAATGGTAAATGTTTACAGAGTGACTGCTACAAGTGCAAAAATCGACTTAAGCGATGTACCATCAGGAATCTATTTCCTTCGTTTGATGAATGCACAAGGTCAAATCGTAGCTACTAGAAAATTTACTCATCAATAATTGTATCACCATAAAACTTTTAAAGTCCTCCAAGCTTGGGGGACTTTTTTTGTGCCTTACCTACAATCAAATTAAAAATTTTTCAGTACCTTAGAGTTAATGCTTCGTTTCATTCTTCTTTCTGTTTTATTGCTGTCAACTCAATTGGCTATAGCCTTCAACGGGATTTATAATAATTTCAGAGATGCCTTAGAAAATCCTAATGATGTTAGGGTTTTGAAAATAACTTATAAATCTTTAGATAGTCTTCCAGACATTTTCGATCGCTTTCCTAGCCTTGAGGAAGTGAATTTTAACAACAACAATATCAAATCCATTCCTAAAAGTTTGTTTCGATGCAGCAAACTCAAAGTAATCAAATTGCTCCGAAATGAAATCACAGAGTTACCAGAAGAAATTGGCCAACTAAGAAATTTGACACATCTAACTTTAAGTTTCAATAAGATTACAAAACTACCCAACAGCATTTGTCACCTCGCTCGATTACGAGAATTACACATCAAAAACAATCTTTTAACTGGTTTGCCAGATAGCTTGGGCAATATGGCAAGATTGAAAGAACTCACACTCATATCCAACTCTTTAGAATCCATACCAGCAAGCCTTTCAGATCTTAGTGATTTAGAATTTTTAGACATTACGGAGAACAAAATTTCTATCTTACCTGAAGACATTGGACGATTAACGAAGTTGAAATTTTTGTACATGGGCAGAAACCGAATCATTGAAATTCCCATTTCAATTGGCAACTGTAGCCAACTGCAAGAACTTGATGTGGTGTATTGTGGTGTGCTTCGTTTGCCACAAACGCTATCCAACATTCAAAAGCTCGACCGAGTGTACATCGATGATAGAACAGTTTGTTTTGTGCCAAATCCGGTCAACCGATTTCGACAACAAATTACGGTGGTAGAAAAAGGCACTTCCATGTATCGTTCTTCTCAATCCATGTAAATTGATTTAGGAACTATGGTCATTAATGATGTACCAATTTCCTTTTATCTTACGAAGTAGCAAGGTATAAACTCCGTTTAAATTGCCCATCTGTCGTGTCAATTCCCATTTGCCGACAACAAAACAATAGTCCTTAGATAAGAATTGTAAACTAACCACTGTTGATTTCAATTTGCCCATGGCAAGCGTATCTTGGTAAGATTTTTTATATCGCTCCAATGTCTTTTGGTAGCCATAGGTTGGACCGTTCTTACCAATAAAAACAAGACTATCACTTGGCCAATAACCGATCATATAATCGTCCAAACTTCCTCTATTCCAACCCTCAACCTGATTTTGTAAAAGACTTCGAATCGCTTTTTCATCTTTGCTTTCAGCGAACAAAAACATTGAAAAAAGACTGAAAACAACCAGTAACAATATGTTTTTCATAATATATAATAAATGGAGTAAAAATATATAAAAACACGTGATTAATTGATTTCCAATCGGGATAAAACCAAATACGAAGTTATCTTTGCGGCAATATGGCAAACGAGAATACACTTCAGAATATTATTTCCCATTGCAAAGAATATGGTTTCATTTTTCAAAGTAGTGAAATCTATGACGGTCTAAGCGCGGTTTACGATTACGGTCAATATGGCGCTGAATTGAAAAAAAATATTCGTGAGTTTTGGTGGAAAAGCATGACGCAAATGCATGAAAACATTGTGGGCATCGATGCTGCCATTTTCATGCACCCAACTGTGTGGAAAGCAAGCGGACATGTGGACAATTTCAGCGACCCGATGATTGACAACAAGGATAGCAACAAACGCTATCGTGTGGACCATTTGATTGAAGGCTTTGCTGAAACTTTGGAAGAAAGCAAAAAAGAAAGCCTGCTCAAAGAAATGGATTTATTGTTGGCTAGCAACGATTTCGAAGGTTTGAAGAATTTAATTGACTCGAACAAAATCAAATGTTCCATCAGTGGCACTTGCAACTGGACAGAAGTTCGTCAGTTCAATCTCATGTTCAAAACAGAGTTTGGGGCTGTGGGGGCTGAAGGAGAAGACAATGCTGTATTTCTTCGTCCTGAAACCGCTCAAGGCATATTTGTCAACTTCTTGAATGTGCAAAAAACAGGGCGCATGAAAATTCCTTTTGGCATTTGTCAAGTGGGTAAAGCTTTTAGAAATGAAATTGTTGCGCGTCAATTCATCTTCCGCATGCGTGAATTTGAACAAATGGAAATGCAGTTTTTTATCAAGCCAGGCACCCAAAAAGAATGGTATGAATACTGGAAGGAAACAAGAATGAAATGGCATTTGAGCTTGGGTATTCCTGCTGAAAAATATCGTTTCCACGACCATGTGAAATTAGCTCACTACGCCGATGCTGCTTGTGATATTGAATATGATTTTCCAATTGGTTTCAAAGAAGTAGAAGGCATTCATAGCCGCACAGATTTCGACTTGAAAAACCACCAACAATTCAGTGGCAAGAAATTACAATATTTCGATAACGATATTGATGAAACCACAGGAAAACCAATTGGCAATTACATCCCTTATGTAATTGAAACCTCTATCGGTCTTGACAGAACGGTGATGATGGTATTGAGCGAAGCCTACACCATGGAGGATTTGAGCACAGAAGAGAAAAAAGACGACCGTGTAGTATTGAAATTTCCAGCCATGCTAGCACCAATCAAATTAGCCATTCTTCCTCTTTTGAAAAAAGATGGTTTGCCAGAAATTGCTCGAAGCTTGATGGAAGATTGCAAGCCTCATTTCAAATGTTTCTACGAAGAAAAAGATGCCATCGGAAAAAGATACAGAAGACAAGATGCCATCGGAACTCCTTTTTGCGTGACGATTGACCACCAAACCAAAGATGACCAAACCGTAACGATTCGCTACCGCGATAGCATGCAACAAGAACGTGTTGCCTTGTCGGAAGTGAAAAATATTGTGTTGAAACACATTCATGGTTTGAATTAATAAGTTTCAACTACTTTGTTATCGGAGCGCCACTTTTTTTAATTGAGGCGCTTTTTTTTTACTCCCCAGATGTCATCTATTGCACACAATAATATTATTACTATTTTTATAAAAAAACCACATGCGTCTCCGTCAATTACTTAAAGTTAGCGCGTTCGCTACAATAGCCTCTTGTTTCCATTCAAGCGCTTCAGCACAAGTGAACATCAACACCAACAAAACTGCTAATCAACTTTTAGATTACATCACAGGACCAAATGTTACCGTAAGCAACGCAGTGCTCACTTGCGATTCCTTGGCCAATGGCACTTTTGTTGTTACGGGCAACAGCAATTTGAATCTTGACAGTGGCATAGTGCTTTCCACAGGAGTGGTGGAAACTGTAGGTGGCAATGCTGGCATCAATGGCGCAGAAAGCTTATTTGCATCAACAAGTAATAATGCAGCAGGAGATGTTGACCTGAGCACACTAATCAGCCTAAGCACCTACGATGCTTGTAAATTGGAATTTGATTTCAACTCGCCCTACGACACCGTTTTGTTTAAATATAGCTTTGGTTCCGAAGAATATGCTTCCTTCATGTGCACAGCATTCAATGATGTGTTTGCATTTTACATTTCTGGTCCGGGAATTACGGGCACACAAAACATGGCAATTGTTCCGGGCACCAACATCCCTGTTTCCATCAATAGTGTCAACAATTCCGTTGCCCTTGGAACCGTAACCTCTTTTTGCACTAATCTTGGTCCTGGCGCACCTTTCGGCAATTATTATATCGACAATACTAATGGAAGTACAATCACTTACAAAGGATTTACTACTTTGTTAGAAGCTAAATATCCGATTACACCAAACAATACTTACCATTTGAAAATGGTGGTTGCCGATGCTAGTGATGTTGTGTTTGATTCAGGTGTGTTTATCGAAGGAAGTAGCTTCACAGCTAAGCCAGCCAACCCAAATGCCATTGACAATGTAAACACTAAAAAAACATTGGTTTTCCCAAATCCATTTCAGGATAAAACCACAATTACTTTGCCAACAGAACTCAATCAAGAAATCATTACAGTTTCATTGAATAATGAAATTGGGCAATCTCTTTATAATTCACCTATTGCTGGTGCACAATTGAATTCGGTTTTGACATCTGTTATTGAAAAATGTGTTAATGGTAGTTATTTCCTAAAAATTTCTGCTCCTAACAAGAACTACAATGAAGTAATTAGACTGCAAAAAATTAACTAGTAGCTAACGGACACTTTTCTTAAAAGACTAGTTTACAATCTCCCTCTTGAATCAAATATCCACAGTTTAAATAGCTGTGGATATTTTTTTATGTGTTACAAAAAGCAGAGGACTGCGCATTCAGCAAACTGATACTTAAATGAGCTACTGCTGAGAAAAATCAGCATACTCGCAAGAAAGGCACATTTAAACTTCAGTTAAACATATGTTATTTGTATAAAATATCATTTTGCAAATTGCATAATCGTCTCTACCAAGTTATCTTTAAAAATAATTTTTTTACATTTGTATAGCAATAAAATTGATCAATAAATATATTTAAAATTATGCCAGCTAATCTTAAAAAAACAGAAATCGAAATCGCAAAAATTTTATCAAAATTCGAGAATGGTAATTTGAACTTTCTTGATGATGTTAAAGAAGAATACAGATACAATCCTCAAATTGTTTTAAAAGCTTTAGAAATAAATGGCAACAATCTTTCTTATGTATCAGACCAACAAAAGGCAGATAAGGAATTAGTCAAAGTTGCTGTGAAACATACTCCAAGTGCATTTCAATTTGCAGATATCTCACTCAAGTCTGACTTTGATTTTCTCAGTGAAATTATAAAAACAGATGCAAATGCTGTAGAGTTCTTTGATGATGAATTTAAAAAGAATAAAGAATTTGCTCTTGAAGCAGTTAAGAATAAGGCAAGTTCGATACGATATTTTGATGAAAAGCTAAGAAATGATGATGAAATTATTACAAAAGCAATTCAGGAAGGTTTAGTAAATGATAACTACCCTACTTTTTTAGAATATTTGCCCAAAAAATATCAAGATAATAAAAACATTGTTACAAAAATATTAGAGTTGAATGGATTGGAACTAGAATTTGCTTCCAATAATCTTAAAGATGATTTAGATTGTGTTATAACAGCTGTAAGAAGAAATGAATATGCTATAAAACATAGTTCCAATAAATTTAAATCAAATCTGAATTGCTTCATAGAAGTTCTTTTAGCAACAAAGAAATCGCAAATAATTGAGTTTTTTTCTGATGACATTAGAGATAATGAAAAAGCATTTTTAGAAGCCGCTAAGTTTGATGGTTTGAATAATATCGATGGTAAAGCAGGTGGGGTAATTAAGTTTGCATCTGATAGACTTAAATGCTCAAAGGATTTCTTAATGGAATTTATTAAAATCGCGCCTTTTGTTTTGGATTATATTCCAAAGGATATAGCAAAAGATAAAGACATAAAGTTAAAAGCTAAAAAGTACTAAAGTTGTTGAGGTAATTTAATTTTAAACACCACTCCAAATCCCATGAAAAATGTACCAATGAAAATAAGTACAGTGAAATTCTTATGATTGCCCTAAAAAAAGACTTTGATAAAGTTTCTTTCTATGAAATTAAGCGTTAAGTAAAAGAAATCTAATGTAGGAAAGTTAGAAAATTTGGTTAACTAGCTCCAGATGAAGTATTTTTAAATAGAAAGTTATCAATGCACTCATGAAATTAACTCAGTTTTATATAATATTTGCATGAAAAAATCTAAGCCGTTACAAGAAGTGGTTTATGCTTGTAATTCATCAACAAATTTATGCGAGTGTCATGGAATGGAAATAGCGATTGGTACTTTGACAAAAGAGAATTTGGAAGAAATAGCAATTCTAGTTGAGGAAGGAATGTATCTAGATAGTCACTATTTCTCAAATTGGTATCAATTCGATAATGTTTATCACGAGAATGGCGTTTTTTTAGATGGCATAGACATTGAGGATTTAGATGATAAAAACAGCCTCTCGACATCAAATTTTGAAATAGGCAAGATCAAATTCACTGACATTCAGTTGGACAACAAATCTACTTTTATGTGCACCTTTAGAAATGAGACAATCTATAATGTTTATAAGGGAATGATTTTGGGTAAAGGGAAGAAGAAAGTAGATTGTGAAGTTTCAACATTTGACTTTCTGGAAAAATTGGCCGATATTAATATTTCAATCCTTAAATCCGCTTCATTAAATGGTGAGTTGCTAGAGCGAGATTCTGCATATGAAGAGGATAACGGAGAAATTTACGATACCAATCAATTCTTAATTAAGAATGGGAATATCGTATTTTATGCTACGAATGGAAGTGGTCAGTATCCTTTTTACTTGGATGATTCTGTGCCACAACTGAAGTCAAATGCTAAAAAAATAATATTAAAGAAAATAGCCAACTCTTTAACAGCAAGTAAACGGTAATAAATCAAAATAATCATGCCAACCAAACCAAAAATCCAAGATCAAACCTTCCTATTCACAGGAACATTAACCGAATTCACCCGCGATGAAGCTGAAGCATTGGTAGAAGCCCATGGAGGTAAAGTCCTTTCTGGCGTGAGTGCCAAACTGAATTACCTGGTAGTAGGTGAAGATGCCGGAAGCAAACTCGCAAAAGCAAAGGCTTTGAAGACAGTTTCTATTATAACTGAGAAAGAGTTTTTGAAGATGGTGCCGAAAGCAAAGCCTGTCGCCACAAAGAGGACAGCCACAGAAAAAGCAAAACCAGTGGTCACTAAAGTAAGCGCAACGAAAGTAGCAAGTGAAACCACTATTGAAGAGGTGAAGATTGGAAATCAAATTTGGATGGCGAAGAATTTAGATGTCGCCCATTTTAGAA
>CAZNVQ010000002.1:0-54198 GCA_964576425.1 uncultured Flavipsychrobacter sp.
TTAACCGTTACCGTTACGTTCGCTGTATTAGAACATCCTGTTGTTGTGTTCGTTCCTGTTACTGTGTAAGTCTGTGTCGCTGTCGGCACAAAGGAAACACCGTTTGTTACGCCGTTGTTCCATGTATAGGTCGTTGCCCCTGTTCCGTTTAAAGTAACTGATTGTCCAGCACAAATTGATTGGTTGGAACCAGCACCTACGTTTGGTGAAGCGTTAACCGTTACATTAACTGTATCATAAGCAAAACAATTTGCTCCTGTAGTAGCAGTTACAATATATTGACCTGAAGAAGTTGGAATAAAAGATACTCCGTTTGAAATACCATTGTTCCAAGAAACAGTTCCGTTTGAAACTGCATTTAAGACTACAGAATTGCCAGCACAAACAACAACATCATTTCCAGCATTTACGTTAACATTACAAGCTACTCCTGTGTTGAAATTAACATAAACACTATCCATGCCACTGCACAAACCAAGTGAAACTGTACATTTATACCAACCAGAAGTTGTGACAGTAGTTGATTGAGTTTGAGCACCATTATTCCAGCTATAGGACAAAAAACCACTGCCTGCATTTAGCACATAGCTTGCTCCATAAGCTTGGATAGTGTCTTGAGGAATAAAGTCATTGACATTAGCTTGACTTATTGTCAAAATATTTGAAATACCTGTTGCACCATTTGGCGTATAAGGACAAGTGGCTAATAATCGAAAATCTACATTTCCAAGAAAACCACCAGCGGCATAAACATTAGTTGTTGAAGGGGATAAGGAATCATCAGGAATTGAGGTCCAAGTATTAGCTCCCGATGGAGAAGATTGCCATTGATATTGATAATAAAAATTATTACCTGTACTTCCTGTCAATAATACAGTTGTATCAGGACAGAACAATGTTGAAGGACTACTTATTACAACATTTGGTGCACTAGTACAAATGTTGGTTGCTTGTTGAATTTGCAGGTTGTAATCTTCAGTTTCGCCATAATAATGATTGCTACAAGCTGTGAAATTAGGTGTACCATAAACACAACGAACTCTAATTCTTGTGTTGCCAACTGTTGCATTATATGGGATTACAAAATAACCTGAGTCAACATCACCAGGATTAATCACGGTTAAAGATTCATATACCTTTTCACCTGGGTCGTTATAAGAACCATTGTTATTGAAATCTACCCAAATTTTATAAGCTTCATAATCATATGCTGTATTTACTAATGCCCACTTCACAGTATCCACTTGTTTAGCTTCATGAGACATTCCGCTAAAATAAGTGTAACCAGTAGTTGTGTTATTACAGTATGAATTTAGGTTAGTGATATTGCTTGTTGCACTTCCCCAAGTAGAAAAACTCTTGATATAGTCATTGTCTGAACAACCACCCGCAGCATTGTATAAATCTGAAGAGCAATAGCAAGTAACTGCAGGACTTAAACCGACAGTAATTGCATTAGAGTAGCTATAAGTTGAAGTGTTGTTACATAAAACAGAAAATCTAAATTGAGTAGGTGCGAAAATTCCGTTTGTTACTGTATAAATAGGATTTGTTGCACCAGAAATGTTTACCCAAGAGCTTGTTGTAGTATTGTATTGTTGCCAATTAAAAGACAATCCTGTTGCAATTGCATAAGCCGTGTCCGTTAAACTAAAAGCCACTGTTGGACACACATCTGAAGGAGCAAAAGCAGTTCCGGCAGCTGCTGCGCCAGAACAAGGCTGTGGCGTTACAATATTAATTACATAATCTTCTGTTTCTTGAATATTAGCAACATTGGTGCAAGCATTACTTCCAGTAATAGTGTTATAATATGCCCTAAATCTCATACCTGTCAATCCTGCAACTGCTGTACTAGGAATTGTTATAGTTGATGAGGCTGTTGAACCATTCACAGTCATTGGTATATATTCACCTAAGTCGAATAATCCATTCTGATTGTAGTCAATCCATATACTTACACCATAATTAGAAGCATTCAAGGTAGCATTAATGGTATAAGTATAGGTCTTTGCCAAAGTACCAGTGTTGTTTGCAAATGAAGGGTCGTTTCTAGTGTGTCCACCATTTCCGAAACCATCCACAGATGAAGTATTGATTGGAGTATTACTCACCGTAACATTGGTGATAATATTTGATGAATTGGTGTGAATAGTAGTATTTGTGAAAGGACTACAATAACACATGTAGAAAGGTTGGCTAGTTACAGAAACTGGCGTTGTATAACTTACATTTCCAGAACAAGTAACCACAGCGCGATAATCAGTTGCCACTGATGGCATAGTGGCTTTGTAAAAACTCATATAATTGGTTGGCGCACTACTAGCAATTGCTGTCCAAGTTGATCCTGTTGAAGGTTTTGACTGCCAAGTTATTGTTATTCCAGAAGCCAAAGACAAGTTACTTATAGATAAAATAACTGGTCCACCAGTACAAGCACTTGAAACATCAGCAACTGCGTTACCTGCAGCTTGAATACCTGAACAAGAAACTGCGGTATATTCATAAGCTCCTAAATCAGGGGTAGTTGCACTTCTAGAAACATCAAGTATATCTGTAGTAATGTATCTGTTGTCACCCAAATCATCCATAAATGGATTCGTTGGTTTAAAATTCCCAGTAGAAGGACTAGCAAAAAATGGATCCAATCCCACAGATAATCCATCGAGATTTGAACCACTCATCCATTCGAATATTGACTTATAATAAGTTGTCAAAAACTTACCTGCATAATTATAACCTTGTCCATTGAGATAAATATTATTATTGTTACAATCAATTTTTGTAGATCCATCAACAACATTCACACCCATTTTGATGTTGGCTGATTTCCTTGTAATGACAATATTATTGTTATAGAAATAACTGAATGATGCACTATTTAATTGCTCATGATAATAACCAACTGTGACACCTATTGCCACTGAAGCATTATTGGTTGAAGCAACCGTGTTATGATAAAAATTAGTATTTCCTGAAAACTGATTGAAGAAATAATAATGATTTCCTAAACCAATTAAATTGTATAATAAATTGTTTGAAATATCGTGTCTCAAGATATTAGAAGCCGGACAATTCAAAACTGAAATTCCATAAAATTCAGCAGTTGAATTGGCTGTTGATGGGGTGTGAATTTTATTCTTTTGAACTCTTAAATACAAGCAGCCATTTTCAAAAACCATTGCACGATAGTTTGTTGCATTAGTTCTTCCACTTCTGTGTAAAGTATTTTTGCTAATCAATGGGCTATTCATTCCATTTGCATAAATACCATACACTGAGCTATTTTTAATTTCATTGTTATTTACCGTCCATCCATTTAATAAACCATTAACACTGTTCTGACCCATCATGGTAATACCATAAGCACCACCATTAATTGTATTATTTGAAATAGTTGTGTAATCACAAGCACTATTCTCAGCAAGTGGATTTGTTGTTGAACCTGAAACTACTATTCCAGCATAATTAGTTGATGTACTGTTAGAATCTAAAGTAATAGTACAACCATTAATGGTAACATAGTCAGCATCATTCGTTAACAAAATCCCATAAGCGTAATTGCTTGTTGATGTGCTGTAACCATTTATATTTAAGTTGTTGATTGTGATATAATCACTACCATCGATAGTTATGGCTGCACGTTGGTTTGGGTTAGTTGAAACATAAGATAATGTGGCACCATTACCATTGATTGTAATTGTATTTGTTGGTGATGTTCCACAAGTGTTACCAATGCTTAAAGTGAAAGATTCATTATAAGTTCCTGGGGCAACATTTACAACAATAGGTCCAGAAATGGAATTGGCAACTGCAGATGCAAATGCGTTAAAGCTATTGAAATTAGAACCTCCGGTACTGATATTCGTTGGCAATGTATTATTGATAGTATATGTTCCACCCGGTAAATAAGAGGTTGTGGTCATTGATACTGCATTTGTGTTGCTTGTATTAGCGCCACAACTTACTGCTGCTCTATAAAATTGAGTTGCAGTAGCTGTGAAGAAATAGTTTAAGTTAGTTGCACCAGTTATGTTTGTCCAAGGACCTGAAGCAGATGCACTTGTTTGCCAAGCCACTGACATGCCATTTCCAAAAGAAGTACCAGATAAAGTGAGGTTATTCAAAGTTCCAGGACATGGATTGCTGTTACCAATTACTGCTGTTCCTGCAGTTGGCATTCCAGAACAAGCGTTGGATAAATAACCTAAACGAATATTTTGACGAATACTTGTTGATGTTCCAACTTGCGTACCAACTGTGCTTGTATCTCCACAAACAACTGTTGTGTTTCCTCTTACCCAGCGAGAATAAGTAAATCCAGCGGTCAAGCCAGTATTGGTTCTTTGTACACTTGCGTTGCTGGATGTTGTTGTATTGTTGAAACATGTTTCTATGATAAGATTATCAGTACCATTCCACAAAAATGAATTGTTGAAAGAAGTTTGAATCCAACCGGTAACTATGTTTAAAGTAACGGGTGTTGACACTGCCACCAAACCTGATGTTTGCCATCCGTTGGCCAAAGGATTGGTCGCCGTTGTGGTATAAACCTTAACATTCCAACCCACTAATGGACTTGAACTATTTGTTGCTGTTACGTTGAAACCCAATGAACTTATCACTGCATTTACTGGAATACCTGCCGCTGTTAATTCTGATGCACGAATCAAAAACTGATGTCGCGCTCCTTGATACACATTTCCATAAGGTGCCGGAAAACCAGTTGTTGTGTTCGAGGTTGTTCCATTTCCAATAATGGCAAAGTTTTGAGCAGATGAGTTTTGTGCCAAGAACAACATTAACAATAACAAATAATTGCTCAATGTTCTGATAAAATTAAATTGCATAAAATTCAAATTGTTTTAGAATACAAAAATGACAACATGATTTATTTAAATCCTTTTGAGTCATTTCAAAAAAAGTTCTAAAATACTGATTATTATTGACACAGCCAAAAGTTGTTTTAACTTTTTTTATCGCAACTAATTAAATTTTAATTCAAAATTTAAATCTATTAAATAAAAAACCTCCAATTGATTGATTGGAGGCTTAATTAAATGTTCAATTTATTTTGATGCTTTTGGTTTTCTGAAGACGTATCTTGTGATAAACAATCCGCCAGATGAATGACCGTCAGACATTTGAGCATGAGAACCAGTTGTGATTTGAAATAAGTCCCAACCTTCATCACTATACATATTAATTCTGTCTACAATTGATCTATCATTATTGGCAATATTTCCAAAATTGATACCAACAAGGCTGTAAAAATTCTTCAATTCTTTTTCTATAAACTGACCTTGATCGTCGGTTGTCAAAATTCGAGATCGACCCAACCCACCTGGTATTACTGATTCCAAAGTTGAAAATTGTTTATATTCATAAACAACAGGTGATTCATTAGGTGCAGGCGAAGTTTTAAAAGAATACAAGCCCATAAACATCACAGCAGTTAACGCTGAAATAGAAAAAATTTTAATAGTTTCTTTCATGATTAAATTTTTAGTTTCGATTTGCAATAATTATACCATTTTTATCCCTTCAAATGTATATCATAAGTACAGTAATTCATAGCTTAAATTATTGAAATATCGTTTTTCCAATCAACATTTATTGTAATCATCGCAAAAACGAGTCTTAATGATTACAAACAGCTAGATTTGAACTAGAAAATTTGCAATGGTACAGAAACCAAACAAAATTTTATTATTAATAATTGGTAGCGCAACTTTTCTATGGTTGACACTATTTCTTGCGCCTTTCCATTTTCACGATGCTACAAGTTTAAATAATCCATATTTCATTAAAGACACTATTGAAAGTATCCTACTTATTGGGTTTTTCTTCCTTAATTATTTGATTTTAATACCCAAATTCTATTTCAATAATAAAATATTAAATTATTCTTTACTGTGCGTAACAATTTTTTTATTTATATTGTTTATTCCCACAATTTCATTTCAATGGCTCAGCCCCAAACATCATGAGCATTTTCATGAAAACCACGAATATTTCAATCCATTTTTCCCTCATCTTCGCTTTGTATTTTCTTCTTTTTTATCCGTTCTTTTATTCTCTCTTGTTTTGAAAATAAATTCAAGATGGCGAAAAACCGAAGAGGAAAAATTATCTACACAACTTTCCTATTTAAAAGGTCAAATCAATCCACATTTTCTTTTCAACACCTTAAATAGCATTTACTATTTAGCTTCCGAAAAATCTGAAAAAACACCTGATGCAATTATTCGTCTTTCAAACATGATGAGATTTGTTATTACCGAAGCTAATCAGGATGTGGTCTCGCTTACGAAAGAAATCAGTTACATAACCAATTTTATTGAACTCCAAAAATTAAGACTTGGTCATACCGCTGTACTGAACTATAAAATTGCGGGTTCAACAATTGATAAAAAAATAGCGCCACTAATTCTCATTCCTTTTATTGAGAATACTTTTAAACATGGCGTCAACCCCGAAGAAATTTCTGTGATTTCAATTGAAATTGAAATCAATAATCAAGAACTTGTGTTGAAAGTGGAAAATAAAAAAGTGAAAAAACAAACTAAGGAGGTCAAAAGTGGACTAGGTATCCAAAATGCTAAAAATCGACTTGCTTTGTTGTATCCACAAAAACACCAATTATCGGTTGAAGATTTAGCCAATGACTTTAAAGTAACTCTAAAATTACAACTTCTATGATACAAGCAATTGCTGTTGATGATGAACCATTTGCACTAAAAATAATTGAAGGCTATTGCCAACAAATTGAAGGTATCAGTCTAGAAAAAACATTTACAAAACCAACTGAGGCATTAAAATATTTGAAACGCTTTCCTGTTGACTTGATTTTTTTAGATGTTGAAATGCCTTCGCTAAGTGGCATTGAATTTTACAAAGAAGTGAAACAAACTACGATGGTGATTTTCACAACAGCACATATGGAATATGCCGTTGAGGGTTTCAATTTAAATGCACTTGATTTTCTGCTAAAACCCTATTCGCTAGAGCGTTTCCAACAAGCTGTGAACAAAGCTCAAGAATACGTTCAGTGGCAACAAAAAACTCCTAATACTCAAAATGCGCATATATTTATTCGCGCAGATTATAGCTTGTTGAAAGTTGCAATTACAGACATTATTTACATTGAAAGTTTCAGAGATTATTTGAAAATACATCTCAACACTGGAAAGTATATCATCACAAGAATGACCATGAAGTCGATTGTTGAAAAGCTTCCAAGCGATGATTTTATTCGAGTACATAAGTCTTTTATTGTTCCATTACAACTCATTTCAAGTATCCGAAACAAATCAATTTATATCAACCAAATTGAAATCCCTATTGGCAAAAGTTACGAAGAGGATTTCTTTAAAGTATTTAAAGGCTAGCTGATTTTGCCCCAATGTGACTGTTGTTTTTCTTTGACTAAAAGTTGTCGCAATGCTTGATGTTGCGGCAATTGAAGGTTGGTATCTTCATCTAAAAGTTGTTTGGCTTCGTTTCTTGTTTGCTCCAAAATTGCAACATCGGTAACTATATCTGCAATTTTAAATTTGAGCACACCACTCTGTTTCGTGCCATTCAAATCGCCTGGTCCTCGCATAGCTAAATCTTGCTCTGCAATAATAAAACCATTCGTTGTGCTGGTTATAATTTGCATTCTTTGCGCACTTTCTTTCGACATTTTTGTTCCCGTCAAAAGAACACAATAGGATTGGTCGCTGCCACGACCAACTCTTCCTCTCAATTGGTGTAACTGCGACAAACCAAAACGTTCCGCACTTTCAATCACCATGACCGATGCGTTGGGTACATTAACACCAACTTCAATTACTGTTGTGGCAACCAAAATATTGGCTTCACCTTTCACAAAACGAGCCATGTTTCTTTCTCTTTCCTCTAAATCCTGTTTGCCATGTACCATTGCAATTTTGTATTTGGTATCAGGAAAAAAAATCTTGACTTGTTCGTACCCTGCCATCAAACTTTCATAATCTAATTTCTCCGATTCTTCAATTAATGGATAAACAATATAGGCTTGCCTTCCTTTTGTAATCTCATTTTTCACAAACTCCATGACTCGCACGCGGTTCATTTCATTTCGATGAAAGGTCTTAATTTCTTGTCGCCCTGGAGGAAGTTCGTCAATAACAGATACGTCTAAATCTCCATACAATGTCATGGCTAGTGTTCTTGGAATAGGCGTTGCTGTCATCACCAAAACATGTGGCGGAAGTATGTTTTTTTTCCATAGCTTTGCCCGCTGCCCCACGCCAAAGCGATGTTGTTCATCAATGACTGCAATGCCTAGATTCTTAAACTGAACAGTGTCTTCAATGAGTGCATGTGTTCCAATCACAATAGAAAGACGACCATCGGCTAATTTTTGTAAAATATCTTTTCGAAGCTTTCCTTTTACATTTCCAGTCAACAAAGCCACTTCAATACCAACTCCTTGCATCAATTCATGAATACCTTGAAAGTGTTGCTGAGCAAGCAATTCAGTTGGCGCCATCATGCATGCTTGAAAGCCATTATCGATTGCCAAAAGCATCGACATCAACGCCACAATTGTTTTTCCACTTCCCACATCACCTTGAACTAGACGATTCATTTGTTTTCCGGTTAAGGTGTCTTGTCTAATTTCTTTCAATACTCTTTTTTGCGCATTTGTCAATTGAAATGGTAAATGTTGATGAAAAAAATTATTGAAATAATCACCGACAATTGGGAAATGAAATCCTTGCTGAACCTGATGCTGCAATCTAAGTTGAGCAATTTTGAGTTGAGCAATAAACAGCTCTTCAAATTTTAGCCGATAGCGTGCCTTTTGTAAACTTATTTCCGAATCTGGGAAATGAATAGCATAAATGGCAAATGCTCGACTGCAAAGTTGCTGCCTAGTAATGATATTTGAAGGTAAAAATTCAGGTAAGTCTTTAGCTGAAATTTTTTCGAAAAGCGCTTGGGTTATTTTGGCAAATGTGCGATTACTAATGCCCTTGTTGCGCAACTTTTCTGTGGAAGAATAAACAGGATGTAGGCCAGTTTTTACGGATTCCTGAGTTACTAATTCTACCTCAGGATGGGCAATGTTTAGCGTTCCATTGAAATTTGATACTTTACCAAAAACTAAATATTGCTTTTGCTCCATCAAGCTATTCTTCAACCAACTTACACCTTGAAACCAAACTAGATCAATGGTTCCAGTATCGTCAACAAGTGTAGCCGTTAATCTTTTTTTGAATCCCTCACCCTCAACTATAATATTAATTAATCTTCCAACTGTTTGAACCATTTCTTGTTCTGATGTCAATTGGGCAACTTTTAATAATTGAGTTCTGTCGAAGTACCGATAAGGAAAATGATATAACAAATCCTCATAAGTATTCAATTCCAACTCCTCGCGTAGTAATGTTCCTCGCTGCGGACCAACACCTTTAATAAACTCAACAGGTGTTTCTAATATGTTTTCAGAAAAACTAATTTTATGTAAAATTTAAAACAAAAATAAACCCATCAAACTAGATGAAGCAAACGATGTTGCGCAAGTTAAAAATTAGTAACATTAAAAAAGTGCCGTTCTAGGAACAGCACTTTTGAAACTATGTGTACTTACTAAATACTATGCTTGTTGTAAAACCGCTCTGATTTTAGCTTCAATTTCTTCCATCACTTCAGGATTATCCGTCAAGAAAGACTTTACTGCATCACGACCTTGACCGATTTTACTTTCTCCGTAACTAAACCAACTTCCGCTTTTATTTAAAATTCCTAATTCAACACCCATGTCAATCACTTCACCAATTTTACTAATACCTTCTCCAAAAATAATATCAAACTCTACTTGGCGGAATGGCGGAGCAACTTTATTTTTTACTACTTTCACCCTAGTTCTGTTTCCGCTTGCCACATCACCATCCTTAATTTGACTAATTCTTCTAATATCCAACCTAACAGATGCGTAAAATTTCAATGCATTACCACCAGTTGTTGTTTCTGGGTTACCAAACATTACACCAATTTTCTCACGAAGTTGGTTGATGAAAATACAAATTGTGTTAGTACGATTGATAGTTGCTGTTAGTTTTCTTAAAGCTTGAGACATTAATCGAGCTTGTAAGCCCATTTTACTATCGCCCATTTCACCTTCCAACTCACCTTTGGGTACCAATGCAGCCACTGAGTCTATAACTACCACATCAATTGCTCCTGAAGAAATCAATCGATCTGCAATTTCAAGCGCTTGCTCACCATAGTCAGGTTGAGAAATAATGAGATTGTCTACATCTACACCTAGCTTACGAGCGTAAGAAGCATCGAATGCGTGTTCAGCATCGATTATCGCACATATTCCACCTTTCTTTTGCGCTTCTGCAATGGTATGAATAGCGATTGTTGTTTTACCTGAAGATTCTGGTCCATAAATTTCAATCACTCTACCTTTAGGAAACCCACCAACACCAAGAGCAACATCTAATCCAAGTGAGCCTGTGCTAACAACATCTATTGTATCTTGTTGCTTGTCACCAAGCATCATTACAGAACCCTTACCATAATCTTTTTCGATTTTGTCCAAGGTAAGTTTGAGCGCTTTTAATTTATCATCAGCTGCCATAGCTTTTAATTTTATTATTTAGATTCCAAAGCTACTAAATTAGTTGGTATTGACAATATTTTTTTAAAAAAACAAATAAAATCAACATAATTCAATACCACAAAGGATTACAAAGAATATAAAATATTTTTATGCCATTATTAATATCAATATATTGACATTATAAAAATGAATCTAAATGAAATAAATAAAGATCAATATTTGGAATGTTCGAAATGCTTAAAAATAAAAAAGCTCCAATATTGTTGGAGCTTTTCAAATAAATATAAATATCGTAATTGTTACACTTTGAAGTGAGAGAACGCTTTATTTGCTTCTGCCATTCTGTGTGTATCTTCTTTCTTCTTGAAAGCAGAACCTTCACCTTTTGCTGCTGCTATAATTTCATTAGCAAGTTTGTCAGCGATTGTTTTACCATTACGCTCGCGACTATAACGAATCAACCATTTCATACTTAATGAAATTTTGCGGTCAGGGCGAACTTCTGTTGGAATTTGGAAAGTTGCACCACCAATTCTTCTACTACGAACTTCAACAGCTGGTGTAACATTTGCTAACGCACGCTTCCATACGTCATAACCTTCTTCACCTGAAATTTTAGTAACTTTATCCAATGCATCATAAAATGCAGTTAGAACAACACTTTTGTTTCCACCCCACATTAGGCAATTAACAAATCGAGTAACTAACTTATCATTAAACTTTGGATCTGGTGCTAATGGTAGCTTTTTAGCTTGTGCTTTACGCATTTTTTTAATTTTTAATAGTGCTGAATTTCTTCAAGAATTAAAACTTTACTCAGCTTTTTTGATTGATTACTTTTTTGCTTTTTCTTTCTTCGTACCGTATTTAGAACGGCTTTGTTTACGGTCTTTCACACCTGCAGTATCTAAAGCACCACGTACAATGTGATAACGAACTCCTGGCAAATCTTTAACACGACCACCACGAATCAAAACGATAGAGTGTTCTTGTAGATTGTGACCCTCACCTGGAATATAGGCAATTATCTCAATCTTGTTAGTTAAACGAACTTTAGCCACTTTACGAAGTGCTGAATTCGGTTTCTTTGGTGTTGTTGTGTACACACGAGTACATACGCCGCGACGTTGTGGACAAGCATCCAAAGCACGAGACTTAGACTTGGCACGAATTTGTTGACGACCTTTACGAACTAATTGTTGTATAGTAGGCATTGCTTACTTTGATCTAATTTTCAAAATGGACTGCAAAGGTAAAATAAGTTTATTAATTATCAACACTTTTTTTTAAAAAATAATTCTACAAGATTTATTGGATAAAATTTACTGTAATAGTTAATTGAATGATAATCAACTTCAAATAAAACACAAACAAATAAGTACAACTATAAATTTTATAACTAAAATTAGTTTTATTAAAATGTTAATATTATATTCGAGCCCAAGACCCCAATTCTTAAAAACTCATTTAAATGTACACCAAGTACTTTTTTTTATTTCTACTTTTTTTATCAACCTATTCGAGTTCTTTTGCGCAAAAAGAAAATATTAAAATTGTTAAGAAACAAGAAGGAATTGTCGTGTTAAAAATTGCGTTGTGCAGTTCAATTGATGATAAACATTGTTTGGTAACTCAAGACATTTACATGAATAAAACAAGATTTACTTTAGTTAATTTTTGAAGTACTTCAGTTTTGCGACAGCATTTTACAAATAGATGCAGACACTTTACCTAGCAATTTTTCCAAAGAAAGTTTAAAAAACATTATTGCTACTTGCAAACCACATATTGGCTATCAATGGTTAACAAGTCCTCTTATTTCACAAGAGATGTAAATGCACAAACACCCAATTGGAAACCCAACAAAGGTGGTGAAATGTACATGCTTCAAAAACAAAACCTTTACGATATTTCGTACAAACTTGATCGTTGAACCATTAAAAGTCCTCATACAACAAATACTTTTTCCTGATTTTTTTAAACTCCTTGAGTTTTGGTTGCCAAGTTGCTCTGATTTTTCGTTCAGACAATCCGTTTATGATTTGCATTTTCAATGCATTGTTTCCGCTCAGTTTATCAAAAAAATCATTGAAAAATGTTGTTTTTTCAGGATACAAATTATAGGCTTCAATCAACCATTTGAGCTGCAACTTACCTTCTAATTGCTTCAAAATTTTTTCAGCACTTTCGTCATTTCTTCTACCGAAGCAAATTTGACCTTCTAAAAGCGGTTTTGATGCTCCAAGATTAGCTTTCGGAATAAAATTATACGGCAAAAAATCTTTATATTTTGGATGACCCCATTGCTGGAATGGCATTTCCGTTCCCCTCCCCACACTCACAACAGTTCCTTCAAAAAAACATAAAGAAGGATACAAATATATTGCTTGAATATTTTTCAAATTTGGAGAAGGAGGAACGGGCAATTCATATAAAGTTTTATGGGTATAGTTTTTACATGGAACAATTGACATTTTTAAAGATGAGGAATTTGGAATCCAATTTTCACCAATCAACATTTTGGCATATTCTCCAACAGTCATTCCATAAACAACAGGTATCGTTTGTCGACCAACAAAAGACTGATACTTTAGTTCCAAAACCGGACCATCAACATAAAATCCGTTTGGATTTGGACGGTCGAGGATAATTAATTCTTTGTTGTTTTGGATGCAAGATACCATCACATATTCAAGTGTTGAAATATATGTATAAAATCGCACACCCACATCTTGCAAATCATATATAACTATATCCACATCTTTCAATTCTGTTGAAGTAGGTTGCTTTTCTTTTCGATAAAGTGAAATGATTGGAACTTTTGTTGCATCATCAACTTCGTTTTCAATCGTTGCCCCAGCATCTGCTTTCCCTCGAAAACCATGCTCAGGTACAAAAAGCTTAACAACATTTATGTTCCTTTTGAGCAAAGTATCTAACAAATTTGTTTTGCCAACAATCGATGTTTGGTTCACCACTAAGGCAATATTCTTCCCTTTCAGCAAAGGCAAATATTCTGAAAATTGGGCTGCACCAACACTAACTTTCGACGAAACAGATGTGTTAGTTTGCGACCACAACTGAAAATATATAAATGAAAAAAATAAAGTAAAAAGTTTAAATTTCATTGCTTTATGAAAGTTTAAAAATGAGTGATTTATAAATTTTAAAATGGATTGATGTACCTTGCAAGCTATTATTTTTAAAACAATTTTATGCAATTAGTTAAAAACGGCGATATTGTTCGCGTTCACTATCACGGAAAACTTACTGACGGCACTACGTTCGATAGTTCTGAAGGTCGTGACCCACTTGAATTTACTGTAGGAAATGGTCAAGTTATCAAAGGTTTCGATGATGCATTGTTGGACATGAAAATAGGTGATAAAAAATCTGTAAATATCCCTGTTGACCAAGCTTATGGTGAAAGAAACAACGACATGATGATGGAATATCCAAAAGCTGAATTTCCTGAAGACATGAATCCTCAACCTGGCATGGAAATTCACATGAGCGACAACATGGGCAATGTATTCCCGGTTGTGATTGCTGAAGTGAAAGAAGAAATGGTTCTTTTGGATGCTAACCATCCACTTTCTGGTAAAGATTTAGTTTTTGACATTGAACTTGTTTCTATAGTTTAATTTTATTCATTGCTTTATTTAATGCCGAAATGTTTTCATCACATTTCGGCATTGCTTTTTTTAACCTTACTTTTAGAAAGCTAATTATTACATTTGAATTTTCAGGAAAAATAAATCGAATATGACGATACAAACTCTTTCAATTTTGTTTCAAGTTGACAGTGCGGCAGTGGTGGATGCAACAACAAGCACAGACAAAATCTCTTTATTTTATTTATTAAAAGAAGGCGGTGTGCTTATGTTTCCTCTCCTTCTTTGCTCTATTCTTCTTTTTTATGTTTTTATTGAGCGTTTGTTGCTATTGCTCAAAGCTAATCAGCTTGATAGCACTTTCATGCCACGAATTAGAGATTATATTTCAAACGGAAATCTTGCTGGTGCAAAATCATTAGCAAAAAATACGGATAGTCCGATTGCTAGAATAATTGAAAAAGGGATTAGTCGAATTGGCAGACCCATTGACCACATTGAAAAAAGCATGGAAAGCACTGGAAAGCTTGAAGTGTACCGTCTAGAAAAAAACCTTTCGATTCTTTCAACCCTAGCTGGAATAGCACCAATGTTTGGCTTTTTAGGGACAATTGCTGGCATGATTATTTTGTTTTTCAACATTCAACATCAAGGCTTTTCTTTAGAAAATATTGCTGGAGGAATTTATACTAAGATGGTCACTTCAGCAGTAGGTTTAATAATTGGTTTGCTCTCCTATATTGCTTACAATTATTTGAATGCACAAATCAACAAGCAAGTAAATAAAATGGAAGCTGCTTCGGTTGAATTTTTAGATATTTTACAAGAACCTGCTAAATAAGCCGCCACTATGAATCTGAGAAAACATCTTAGAGAAAAACCAGAGACTCATACTTCGGCGCTTAATGATATTCTATTCATTTTGCTGTTATTCTTCTTGATTATTTCCACTTTGGCTAATCCTAACGTGGTTAAAGTAATGACGCCGAAAGGAGAAAGTGATACAAAAGCAAAACAAACAGTTGTTGTTTCTATTGATTCTTTACAGAGAATTTATGTTGGAACTCAAATGGTGGAAAGTAGTGACTCTTTGTCTTCATCCATTGCTTCAATCATCAATAAATCGGATGATGCAGAACCCACAGTAGTCATCAATCCGGATAAAAAAGCTAATGCTGAAAGCATTTATCAAATAATGTATGCAGCCAAAAAGCTTCATTTAAGAACGGTGCTTGCCGTAGATAAAAAATAATTTTTTAGTCCAAAAAGGATAGGAAGGTTTACATCTAAGTAAACCTTCCTATTTTAATTTTATAGTAGCTTAATTTTAATTCTTATTGACTACCAATTTCAAAACTTTGCTTTTGTCATTATACTTTATTTTCAAAAAATAAATTCCTTCATACACTGTTTTCAAATCAAAATAAGCAATTGTACTGCCTTGAAAAATTTGGTCTGCCATCACCAACTTACCTGTAACGTCTGATAGTTCAACTTTCAAATTTTCTTGCAAAAAATAAGGCAACTGAACAGCTACAATTTCACTTGCTGGATTAGGAAATAAATTCACTTGCAATGATTCCATATCAAACTGTTCAACACCTGTAACTGGCGGTGTGTAGGTAGTTACCGTTTCTGAAATTGAAGTTACTTTAGTCGTATTCTTAACTCCGTAAAAAGTCGGACCAATTGCATAAGGATAAGCTGAATTCCAATTTTCATCAACAGTGCAGAAATAGGCATAAATTCCATTAGGATATTCTGGTGTTACACAAAATCTTCCATTGTGTTCATCCAAATAATCAGGAGTTGCTGCTGATGTAGTCACATATTCATAATCTTCTCTGAAATAGCCAAGAAAATAGGTTGAATTCACTGGTGGTCCAGCAGTTACTGTTGAACCGTTAGCATAAGTTGTTCTAGTTGTTATGTTGCGTAATTTATAGCTCGATTTAATTCGAGTAATTCCCCCTGTACCGTCTGCATTTTTAAAGCCATAAGCACCATATATAGGAAATCCGTCGTACGCAAAACCCAACAAAGGCGAATGTTTGGTGCTATCAATAACATACAAACCATCAGATGCATAAAGATTGCAAACATTCGACACAACTACTTTGTCCAAATTAAAAGCAGAAGGATTTTGATGGTGGTGATAGTTACCTTGTGCAGGATGTGCTTTAGAACAATCAAATCCAATTTTTTCAGCTGGGATGGCATCTCTATTCCAAACATTATCGCCAATTCCACCAATCGGACCTCCAGCTAAACTATTGGTTGAACTTTTCCAAGATACCATGTCACGAGGGTCGAACAAAGTAACTCCATTTATGAAAACTCCAATATTTCCGCCTGTTGTAGCTGTTGGTATTCCTATGTTTTGAACTGGATTTAAAGTGATTTTAAAAATAGAATTTTGGTTGGTAGCTAAAGAAGGATTTCCGTCCAAGAAAGGTCCAGTGATGTATGCTGGAATTCCTGTGGCGGCAACATAAACCCAACTATTTGAATATTTTACGCTCTGAACATTGGCTAAAACATTATCATTTATTGGAGTTGAATTGCCTGAAACATAATGTCGCCCCATGATACCAGTTGTATTTTGCAACCACTTGGTTATGACAGGATTTGTTTGTGCCTTCAAATGGCTAGTTAAACAACTAATGCCTATAAATAAAAATATTTTTTTCATATAACATGGTTTTAATCTTTATAATTATAAACTTACAATTAAGATTGAATTTCTAATAAATTTTAGGATTAACACGTTAAATCTTGCTGCAAATACTTAAAAAAAATGGCTGAAATAAATTAATTCAGCCATTTCCATAGTATAATATAAAAACTAAACTGGTTTAGAAAGTTCCCATTGTTTTCTTCCTTCACCAGGAATGAGGTGTTTTTCGCTGTGATAAGAGGAACGAACAAGCGGTCCACTTTCAACGTAATCAAAGCCCATTTTATAGCCTTCTTCTTTATAAAATGCAAACTCATCAGGATGAACGAAACGCAATACAGGCAAGTGTTTCTGACTTGGCTGAAGGTACTGACCTAGTGTCAAAACATGACAACCATTTTCAACCAGTTCTTGCATAGATTGTAAAATTTCTTCTTGAGCTTCACCCAAACCAAGCATCATGCCGCTTTTCGTGCGCATGCCACCATCACGAAGTCTTCTAATGACTTCCAAACTGCGGTGATATTTTGCTTGAATTCTAACTTTCTTGGTTAAACGTTCTACAGTTTCAAGATTATGGGAAACAACTTCTGGTGCTACATCTATTACACGTTGAAGATTGTCCCATTCTCCTTTGAAGTCAGGGATTAGGGTTTCTAAAGTTGTTTCAGGATTCAATGCTCGAACAGCTTTGATCGTATTCGCCCAAATTATTGAACCTCCATCTTTTAGTTCATCTCTGTCCACAGAAGTTATCACAGCATGTTTTACTTGCATAAGATGGATAGCTTCTGCAACACGTTGTGGTTCATCCCAATCCACTGCTTCTGGACGACCAGTGGCAACAGCACAAAACCCGCAAGAACGCGTGCAAATATTTCCCAATATCATGAACGTCGCTGTGCCTTCACCCCAACATTCTCCCATGTTAGGACAATTACCACTTTCACATATGGTGTGTAATTTATGAGTATCAACCAAACCTCTAACATGCTTATAACTCTCGCCAATTGGGAGTTTTACACGAAGCCAGTTAGGTTTTTTAACCCTTGTTTCGTTGTTAGCAACTGCTGAATTAATAATTGGTAATTCTTGCATAATGGGTGCAAATTAAGGACATCACCAACGTTTGCCAAATTGAACTGCAACAAAAGCACCTACGAAATAAGGATATGTATCTTGAGTTGCCATCAAATCAATTGGCTGGGTATAATATTCCATATTTATTCCTGTTTCAACAGCCAGTACTACTGTTTTGTGGGCTGCAAAATCAAAATGTAAAGAAGATTTTACATAAGCCCCAGGAACTATTTTTATTTCATTCAAACCAACAGCCCAGCCTGAACTACCAACTATATACATTTTATTTAAATAATAACTTTTATAATTGTCATCATATTTTATTTGCTTTTTCACAAAAGGGCTTCCTTGAGAATTAGGATCTAACGGCACATAGGCATCAACATAATAGGGCTTCAAAAGTCCCGCTGAAAGTCCGCCAATATAACTCCAATGAATGCTTACTGTTCCTTGTTCGGCTTTACCAGCAATCATTTTACGATGACCAAAACCCAACTTCATTGCATAAAAATTATTTATTTTAGCATATATATAAGGCTTTGGTTTTTCTAAATCAGTTATAGCTGGATTAGGATAATTTTCTTTACGTTCTTTAGGATGCTTGTGTTCTTGAATCTCAAATTGAAAATAATTAACGTCGTAAAATTTTTCAATTGTTTTATTATCCTCACTTTTTGCAACACCGCGATTTATAAAAGCACTCCAGCCATCAGTTTGAGCACTAGCACCAATGCCAAATTCTTTAACAATTGGCTTGGGTTTTGGCAATCTCAATGGCTTTACAATTTGCTTTTGAGGGTTTGCTAATCCAAAATTATTTTTAAGTAATCCAGTAGTTGAATCTTTCTGTATAGGCTTTACTGTGGTTGTTGTAGCCGTATCTTGAAAATTTTCAGTAACAAAATACTGCGCTTTTGTTTGCATCGAAATACCAAACAAAGTCAATATTAGAACCAGGCTTTTGCTACAAATTTTCATTCGACTACGTTCAACAAAGATGTAAATTAAACTAATTTTCGATTCAATTTTAATAAATTCATTTATCTGTCAATTAATCATCACCCAATTAAACCCAAAACGAAAAAGTGCATTTTGTATTGGATAACCAGGGACAGCAATAACATTTTGATCGACAAAGATTTGTTGTAACTGATCCATCATGAAATAAGCACGGAAACTTTTGATTTTAAAATTAAAAAATGCACCGATTTCAGGAAGATTGTTCAACATATATTGATTGGTATAAAAAAAACGATTAAATAAAGGATTATATCCTGCTGATTCGTAAGCAGAATGCCATCTAAAATCCAATCCAGTTGCAATTTTTAATGCATTTCCAAAAATTCCTGATTCGAAGCTAATTTGGTGTCGTCCTAAAATATTGGGAACATTAATTGGTGCATTATCTTTTTTCCATTGCACAACTATTTGATTGTCTAAATTCCATTTTCCCTTTTGCCATTGCTTATTGATTTTCAGTTGAGACAAATTAAATGTCGGTGCATATTGTTTCAATAATTGATTTTCATTGAGGTAGAAATAGTTTGCGATAAGATAAGTTGTCAATTCAGCACCCATACGCCATTTTACCCAATTTATGGATGCAAAAATAGAAGACATACTTTCTTTGTCAAATGTATTTCGTTGCTCATAAAATGAGTTTTTAAAAAGAGTAAAATTGTAAGGTGCATTATTTATTTTTTGCTTAACCCCAAAATTTACAAAGCCTTTGTCATTGCCCAAATCCTTACCAATGCCTATTTCCAACGCAGTGTTTCCAGATGTATTGCCAGTTAAGTATAAAAGAGCTTTCCCTTCATATTGCCATTGACCAGGCAACAACGCTTCTTTTTTAAGATTTCCCAAAACATATTGACTCCAACTATCTGATGATTCTTTTGAAGTGATGAAATTTGTTTCAAAAAGATCGTAACGCAAACCTGCACCAATACTAAATAACACTTGTTGTTCAATAGCTCCGAGATAACCGTTTAGAGAAATAGATTGATCTAAATAATTCCATGTCTGCTCCATCATCAATGAATCTCCCGAATAGAAATTATGTTGAAATAATGAAGAATATCGTAAGGAATCGGGCTGAAGGTCTTTAAATTGAAGCTTTTCAGCATGAACAATCATTTTATGTCCCAAGCCAAAATGAGGTGTAAACTTGTTTGTTATATTGGTAGAATCTGTACTGTAAACAGTATCTCGTTTGCCCCAAGTATAATTTTGATTTAAAGCCAATTGAAACTTTCGCTGCATGTTGGTCACTGAAGAACGCCTAATACTATAGTCATCGTTTTGAAAACCAACAGGAATAGTTGCTCTATCAGAATAATCTTGCTTTGTTAAAAAACTATCGTTTGTAATTCCGCCATTTTCATCATGCTGTAATTTATTGTAAATTAAAGCAGCATTGATTTTATACTGTTTGTTTGGACTTTCATAGTTTGTTGTAAAATTGGCTATGTCATGGTTATTTCTTTGAATTCGATAATATCCAGTTGATGTTAATCGATAATATTGAACGCCAAAATTCCAATTTGGTTTTATGTTTTGAGTATGCACCAACTCAGCTAATTGTTCTGCTTTGCTTCCAAGATGGTAGCCAAACATGGAATACGGCCTAGTTGTATTGAAATATTTCAGGCTATCAAGATTATTCAAATAGGTATCAAATACGGTGTATCCTAGACTCGGTCCAGTTCTCTCAGTTGGTTGAAAAATTAAGTTGACCATTGGAGCACCAAGATTACCCAAATTCCTTTGACCATTTTGATAAAAAACAGATCGATGAAATGCATGCAAACTTGTATCAAGCATTAAAATTTTTCGACTATTCCAATGTCTATAAAAAATGCGTGTAGGCTCATCTTTCCAATCGCTGGTATTCGTCTTTTTACTTGTGTCCTTTTGAGGAGCGTTTTGTAAAGTGATGGGCGCTCCAGGGATATTTTGTTGTGCTTTCGAGGATAGCGACAAAACTAAAGCCAACATCAAAAAACAAAAACGTAGGTATGGAAAACAAATACTCATTTAATCTTTAATAATCTTTCGTTCGTATTCATGATTTGGTGTTGTGACTTTTAAAACATAACTCCCTTTACTCAATATGATGGGCAAAGTTACTGTAATTGGAGATGCTGATTCTACTTCAAAGTTTTTAGCCCAAACTAAACCTCCACGTAAATCATATAAATTTATTTGAACATATCCGGAATCATCATTTGATAATAATATTTTCAAGTCTTGGATAAAAGGATTCGGTAAAACTTCAAATTGAACTTTTGATGTATCATCGATTTTCATGGCATCGCTTGCATCCAAAACTAATAATCCGCTTTGCATATCGCTTAATAAAATTTTCCCAGAAGGTAAATAAGGATAACATCCCCATGCACCAGCAAATCCCTTAAAACTTGGAGCAGTATAAGAATCATAGTACCCAACTTTTCTTGGGTGATAAGAATCTGAAATGTCAAAAATTTGAAGTCCATCAAAATAGTAAGAAACTAATGCAAAATTGTTTTTCAAGTAAGGATTATGAGGAATACTGTTAGAGTCTTGCTCGTTAGCAAAAGTGGTACTAATTACTTGAGGGTTTTCAAAATTTCTTAGATCAATAATTTTCAAAGGAGAGCCATGAGTTTCATCAGCCATGATTCCAATTAAATCTTTCCCTACCCAACTTGAATGATTATAACCTTGATATGGGTAAAATTTCAATTCCGCTAGTTTTTGAAAATTAGCATTATGTTGTTTGAAATCAATGACTTCGTATCCATATGTTGAGGATGAGCAATAAGCTGTATCATTACGTACATACAAATCATGAACGGGTGCTACGCCATAATAGGAAAACAATAAATTGGGAGCATCAGGTTGTTGTAAAGAAAAAAGCTGCATGCTATGACTTCCTAAGCTTGAACTTTTAACCATGCAAGCATATAGAATTTGAGTGGCTGTGTCGATAAAAATATTTCTGCTTAGATAAAATCCTTGGCTTGGATATTCATAAACCAAATGAATGGAATCGGGCAAATAACTTAAATCGAAAACTTGCAATTTTGCCAAACCTTCTTCACCAACTGCATATAAATATTGTCTAAAAACTTTATAATCTCGGTGCACAATTGTTGTCCCAGTTGCATTTCCAGGTTGAAAAGCTACTTGCTTCAAGCTTTGAACATCAATAATGTGAACGCCTTCAGTGGAGCCAATTGCAGCATATTCCTTGTTGTTCCAAACAAAACCCCAAACATCGTTGTAACGCTGATTAAGTGCATTTACACGAATATTTGTTGTGTCGTTCCATTGACCTATAAGTTTCACATTCAAAGCTTGTTGAGCCATTGAATCAAAACTTAATAGACAAATGAAAAACAACAAAAAAAATCTCATTTTTTCATGTAAAAAAAATAGTTGAACAAAAACAATATAAAGTCTTGTTCAACTAAATTAAAAATTCATTATAGCGAAGCCACTAAATCTGCAACTAAACCTGCTAGTAATGGTGCTGCTGCATTGGCAGCTTCAAGAACTTCTTCATGTGAAATGATATTCAACTCTTCACGAATGCCCAAATCAGTTACAACACTAGCTGCAAAAACTTTCATGCCACCATGTAGAGCAACTATAACTTCTGGCACGGTACTCATCCCCACTACATCGCCACCAATAATATGTAGCCACTTATATTCTGCCCTAGTTTCGAAAGTGGGTCCTTGTAAGCCAACATAAACACCAGTATGTACTTTCAAAGATTTTTGAAGTGCTATTGCTTGAGCTTTTTCAATTAATGATTTATCATAAGGTTCACTCATGTCCAAAAAACGAACACCTAATCGATTGTCATTTTTCCCTCTCAAAGGGTGTTCTGGAAATAAATTAATATGGTCATGAATAATCACTAAATCACCAACTTTATAATCCTTATTCATTCCTCCAGCAGCTTTTGACACACATAAAGTTTGAACACCTATGGCTTGCATTACACGAACTGGAAATGTTACTTCCTGCATGTTGTAGCCTTCATAATAGTGAAAACGACCTGCCATCATAACAACTTCTTTGCCTCCTAAAAGTCCAAAAACAAGCTTACCCGCATGACCTTCTACCGTGCTAACCGGGAAATTAGGAATGTCTTTATATGAAATTTCATGATGTATTTCAACTGCGTCGATTAATCCTCCAAGTCCGCTGCCTAATATGATGCCAACGGTTGGTTTTGTTGTTACTTTAGATTGGATGAATTGCGCTGTTTCTTGTACTTGCTCGAAAATGCCCATTGTTTTATTATAATTATTAACGTAAAGGTAATTAGTAATAGACAAATGGTTTTAGCTTTAGTAGTATTTCCTTCAGTCTTGTTTTGAGCAAAGCATGTACCTTGTGTATTATTTTTAATCTCAACAAAATAAAGTTTTATTTTTTATATGTCAAAGCAGACCAAAGCCTATCTAGCATTAATATTTATTTGCATTGTTTGGGGCACAACTTACTTGGTTATTAGAATTGGTGTACTTCATTTTCCAGCATTTTTGTTTGCTGGCATTCGTCAATTAGCTAGTGGTATTATTGTGCTTTTGGCTGGGTATTTTAATAATAAAAAAATTGATTTATCTAGAAGTAATTTGTTGCATCAATTACTTGTAGGTTTTATGCTAATCACAGTTGGAAATGGTTTGGTTTCTTGGGGTGAAATGCACATTCCGAGCGGCATTGCGGCGTTAATTTGCTCCTTGATGCCCATGATTGCAGTTCTTTTTAATCTTGCAACTAATAAAAAAGATCATTTTAATTGGTGGATTGGAATAGGCATTTTTTTAGGCTTCACTGGTGTAGCATTGATTTTCAAGGATGATCTTCACGGCTTTACGAATAGTAAATATCTTTTAGGAATCATCGCTACTTTCATCGCCACTTCAAGTTGGGCAATTGGCAGTATTATCAACAAAAGAAAAACAAATATAATAAATCCCCTATTCAACTCAGGTTTACAAGTATGTTTTGGTGGTATTTTATTATTTGTCTTTAGTCCTTTTATGGACAATTATGCTAATTTAAATGTTTTTCATAAAGATGTTGTTTATTCATTATTGTATTTGATTGTTTTTGGTTCTGTTCTTGCATACACTGCATACATGTATGCCTTGAAAGAACTTCCAGTTGGCATAGTTACGATGTATGCTTATGTTAATCCATTGGTCGCAGTTGTTTTAGGCTATTTTTTATTGAAAGAACCATTTACGATTTATACAATTATTTCTTTTATCTGTATTTTATCAGGAGTTTTTTATGTGAATAGAGGCTATAAAAAATAAAGCCCACTCAATTTCAATGAATGGGCTTTAAGGTTTATTTATTGAGAATTATTGTTTCATTAATCGAATAGAACCTTTACGACCATAATTGTCCACAAATTGCAGCAAATAAATGCCATTATTCATGGAACTAAAATCAATTGATGTTTCAGTATTATTGCTCATTTCATATTGACCAGAGACTCTTCCAAGAGCATCAAACAGGGTGAAATGCAAGGTTTGTAATCCGCTATTAGATTTTATAGTCATCAATCCATTTGATGGATTTGGAACAACGGTAATAAATACATCAATAGAAATATCATTGATTCCAACTTGTGTAACCGCTTTGTTTGCAGAGCTTCCAGGACAACTGAAACCATCAGTTACTACAACTCTGTAAATGCCATTTTTATCAGCAACTATACTTTTGCCATTTGCACCAGTAATCGGTGCACCGTTGTAATACCACTGATAAGTACTGAAATCACTAGTTGATAACGTCAATCCTACTTGAGTAATAACAGGAACAGGTGAAGGCAATACATTGGCGTTATAGGCAATTGAATTTGCAGAACAATTAAATTGATTCTTAACTTTTACGTAATAACTACCACTTGAATTTGCAGTGTATGAAATATTGGTAGCTCCAATTATTGGGTTTGATGAGTTATACCATTGATAGTTTAATTCACTTCCAGTATTTGCAGTAAAGCTAATCGTAAACCCTTGACAGAAATTTGTTGGTCCACTTACTGATGTGATACTCGCTGTTGGATTGGGATTAACATACACTGGAATCGGAGTTGATGTTGCAGAGCAATTGTACATATTGGTAATTTGGACATTATAGTTACCAGCTGATTGTGCAATGTAACTAGAATTTGTAGCTGTTGCAATTGGTGTTCCGCCGTTGAACCATTGATACTGGTTTCCTGTTGTTCCTGGAGTGTAGAAAGTTACCGTTGAACCGGAACAAATACTTGTGCTTCCTGTCGCTTGAACATTGGTAGAAGGCAAAGGATAAACTGTTACTAATTTTGCTACAGATAATTTTGAACAAGTATTAGAATCTGTAATTTGAACTGCATTAGTTCCTGGTGTGCCAACAGTGAATGTGCTTGCAGTTGCTCCAACTAGTGGATTAGAACCATCAAACCATTGATAGCTAAACCCTGTACCAGTGTTAGCATTTAAGGTTACAGTACCACCTTGACAAAAGTTTGGATTCCCAGGATTGGTAATTGCCGCTGTTGGTAATGGTTTTACAGTGACAACCAAAGGAGATGAAATATTGTTGCAATTATTAGTATTGGTTACTTGAACTGAGTAACTTCCGGCATTCGATGCTGAGAAACTTGATGTTGTTGCCCCAGAAATATTATTACCATTTAAACGCCATTGATAAGTTAAACCAGTTCCTGTATTTGCATTTAACACAACTGAATTTCCAGAGCAAATTGTTAGAGATGAACTATTTGAAATTGTTGAAGTTGGTAAAGGATTTACAGTTACTGATTGTGCTGAAGAAACCGCACTACAGTTGCTTGAGTTGGTTACTTGCAATGTATAATTTCCTGATACGTTTGCCGTATAACTTGGATTTGTTGCTCCAGTAACATTTGATCCATTTAACAACCATTGATAGGTTAATCCTGTTCCAGTATTTCCATTTAATATAACACTACTACCTGCACAGAAAGTTGTAGTACTTGCAGGAGTAATAGTAGATGTAGGAAGCGTATTCACAACAACAACTTGAGCAGTTGAAGTAGATGGGCAATTAAAACTATTGTTTACTTGAACAGTATAACTTCCAGCTGCGTTTGCTAAATAGCTTGAATTTGTAGCTCCAGTAATATTAATATTATTGTTTTTCCATTGATAGGTTATCCCAGTTCCTGTTGGAGCAGCTAATGTTACACTTCCTCCAGTACACAAATTCAATGAGCCAGAAGGTGTTACAGTGCTTGATGCTACTGGGTTTGCAGTCACAACTTGTGTATTGGAATTTGAAGAACAATTGTTAGTATTCGTTACTACAAAAGTGTACGAACCTGTTGTAGTGGCTGTGTAACTAGCTGTTGTTGCACCTGTAATGTTATTACCATTCAATTTCCATTGATAGGTTAATCCTGTTCCAGTATTAGCATTCATTACGACACTACCGCCAGTACAGAATGTAGATGTACCCACAGGGGTGATTGTTGCCGTAGGTAATGGAGTTACTGTTACAGCTTCAGCAGTTGAGGTCGCCGTACAATTAGTGCTGTTTGTAATTGCTACCGTGTACGAACCTGTTGTCGTGGCTGTGTAACTAGCTGTTGTTGCACCTATAATGTTATTACCATTCAATTTCCATTGATAGGTTAATCCTGTTCCAGTATTTCCATTTAATATAACACTACTACCTGCACAGAAAGTTGTAGTACTTGCAGGAGTAATAGTAGATGTAGGAAGCGTATTCACAACAACAACTTGAGCAGTTGAAGTAGATGGGCAATTAAAACTATTGTTTACTTGAACAGTATAACTTCCAGCTGCGTTCGCTAAATAACTTGAATTTGTTGCTCCAGTAATATTAATATTATTATTTTTCCATTGATAGGTTATCCCAGTTCCTATTGGAGCAGCTAATGTTACACTTCCTCCAGTACACAAATTCAATGAACCAGAAGGTGTTACAGTGCTTGAAGCCACAGGGTTTGCAGTCACAACTTGAGCAGTTGAAGTAGTTGTACAATTATTAGCATTCGTTGTTTGATAAGTATAGCTTCCTGAATTAGTTGCGCTGTAACTTGATGTTGTAGCTCCAGAAATGTTACTGCCATTCAACTGCCATTGATATGTCAAACCAGTTCCAGTATTTCCATTTAAAGTAACGCTTCCTCCTGAACAAAAAGTTGTTGAACCTGATGCAGTAGTAGTTGCAATGGGTGATGGATTTACAGTCACTACTTGTGCTGTTGATGTACTATTACAAGTTGGTTGACTAATGATGCCTGCATAAACAGTATAACTTCCTGAAGTCGTAACCGTATAACTAGATGTTGTTGCACCGGAGATGTTTACATTATTCAACTTCCATTGATAAGTCATACCAGGACCAGGATTTGTTGAAAGTACGACATTACTTCCTGAACAAATTGTTGTTGGACCATTTGCAGTTATAGTATTTGATAAAGTACCAACTGTAACAGCTTGTGCAGCAGAAGTGACTGTACAAGTACCCAATGTAGTTTGTAAAGTATAATTTCCACTTGTAGTGACAGTATAGTTTGTATTTGTCGCCCCACTTACATTTATATTATTATTCTTCCATTGGTAAGTATACCCTGTTCCAGAAGAACCTGTTAAAACAACACTTCCACCGGCACAAAATGAAGTGGAACTTTGTGGCGTAATAGTTGCTGTTGGAGTTGTATTTACAGTAACTACAATTGTATTTGAAGTTGCCGTACATGGAGAATTGTTGGTTACAACAGCAGTGTAACTACCGGATGTTGTTGCAGAATAAACTTGATTCGTAGCCCCTGATATTGGATTTCCGTTTAATCTCCATTCATAGGTTAAGCCGGAACCTGCCATTGTTGCTGTCAAATTAACACTACCTCCACTACAAAAAGTTGTAGAACCTCCAGCGCTAATTGAGGCAGTACAAAGCGCTTTTGCGACAAAATTGGAAAAAATAGCAATTAAAAAAAGTGCTAAAGTCTGTAGTACTTTATTCATAGAAAGTTTATTTTTTTATATTTTATTTACCTTATTTTAATTTAATATTCATACAATGATAGCGATTTTAATTAAAAAAAGGGAAAATGACATTTATTTAAAACATTCAAATTTGTAGTAATGAACACACAAAGAATCAAACCAAATCTTGTTTCTTTGCATTATGTCCTCAAATGGTTCTATTTATCTAATTCCAATTCCAATTGCAGAAAACAGCAACATCTTTTTGCCTCCCAATATCGCCTCAACATTAAATGAAATAAAATATTACGTAGTTGAAAATATCCGCACTGCAAGACGTTTCATCAAATCAATAATTCCTGAAATGGTAATTGAAAATTTGAATTTTATTGAAATTAATAAACATGAAGAAACGGATCTACAACAAATAAAAAGATGGATAAAACAAGGGGAAACTATTGGATTGATGAGTGAAGCTGGTTGTCCAGGCATAGCAGATCCAGGCGCCGAAATTGTTGCCCTCGCTCAAAAAATGAATGTGAAAGTAATCCCGCTTGTTGGACCAAATTCAATTATTCTAGCACTTATGGCTTCAGGTTTAAATGGGCAAAGCTTTTGCTTCAATGGTTATTTGCCAATAAAAGATCAAGCTCGTTCGCAAAAATTAAAACAACTTGAACAACTTTCTAAAAAGGAAAACCAAACACAACTTTTCATTGAAACACCGTACCGAAACAATCAGTTGCTTCAAGATTTAATAAAAAATTGCAGTCCTCAAACAAGAGTTTGTATTGCGCAAAACATTACAGGAGAACATGAATGGATAAAAACAAAAACAGTTGAGGAATGGGTAAAATCTATACCCGTTCTAGCAAAAGAACCAACGGTATTCTTATTACTTGCTTAATAGCTACAAAATAGCTATTGGATGCTGCACATCATGATAAAATAAAAATTGCCAACCTTCCAGTTTTCCCTTTTCAGCATATGAGGAACGCAATTCCATGGCTTTTTTTCCATCAAAGTCATATTTAGCCACATACTTTATTTTCATCTGTTTTAATTGCGGAGCTTCATCTCCTCCAAAAAAAATCTTATCCATTCCATCGTCAATCAAGAAAACAATGTGTTCTTTGGAATGCCCTCCTGAATGTTGATAAAAAATTTCATCACCAATAAATCCTTCATTTCCTTCTAAAAAAACAACATTTTCAGAATTAATTACTGGCGATAATTCTACTGGAATATAAGATGGATAACCAATTTCCATTGCTGTTTTCACTTCATTTCTGTGAATAAAATATTGTGCTTTTGGAAATGAAAGCTCCACTTCACCTCTATTGTTTTTAAATGAAATTCCACCTGCATGATCTTTATGCAAATGGGTCAACAAAACTTTTGTTATGTCATTGGATGAAAAACCTAATCTTGCCAAATTATCATGAATTTGAAGCTGACCATTTGATGTATTGAATCCTAATCCTGCATCAAGTAATAAAACATCATTGGAGGTAATTACTAAAAAAGGTTGTACTTCAACCAATAATGACCCAATTGGTCTTTCATTCAATATATCTTTTTCAAGGTCAAAAGGATGAAATATTTTGTCGTGTCCAATTGTGAAAACACCCTCAGAAAGTGGAAAAACTTGTGCCATAAATTTAAAAATTATCGAATCATTACTTGACGATCAATATCCAATCGCAAAAGAATGAAAATCAATATGCTGAATGATAATAATGAAGAACCACCATAGCTTAGCAATGGTAGTGTAATTCCAATTACTGGCGCTAAACCAATGGTCATAGAAAGATTTATACTAAAGTGAAAAAAGAAAATTGCAGTAACACAATAACCATAAATTCTGCTAAAAGGTGAACGCTGCCTTTCAGCAAGGAAAAGAATACGCATCATCAGAGAAACATAGATTGCCACCAATATAAAACTGCCTAAAAAACCAAATTGCTCACCAACAGCACAGAAAATAAAATCGGTATGCTGCTCAGGAACAAAGTCATTTTTAGTATTTGTTCCGTTTAACCATCCTTTCCCTAAAAATCCTCCAGAACCAATAGCTATTTTGGATTGCATCACGTTGTAATCTGAAACTTTTTCCTTTTTTACTGGAGCGCCATCTTCTTCATTGATTTTCAAATAATCTTCAGGAATTTCTTGTCCCAACATGGAATAAATTCGATCAACTTGATAGCCTTTCATCACGTTCTTAAAAACAAATGGAACCATGAGTTGTGAAAAAATAATACAAATCAAAATAATACTACCAAATATCAACTTAGCAATATGATCTCGTTTTAAAGTATCACGAATCAAATAACCAAAAGCAACAGACAAACCTAAAATTAGATACAACAAAATTTGTCTGTCAATTAACAATGTCGCTAAGGTTAGAATCACTCCCGAAAAACCAACAATCATGACCACGTTGGGTAATCCTTCACGATACATAACTAAGAAAAATGAAAAATAAACTAAAGCCAATCCAGTTTCATCTTGCAACAAAATTATAATTGAAGGTACAAATGCGAATGCAACACCTATCAACCTATGTTTTAGTGTTTTAAAATTAGTATCGGGTGAAGACAAAAATTTAGCTAATGCTATTGAAGTAAAAATCTTACATACTTCTCCAGGTTGAAATGCAAAAGATCCTACTCCTAACCAACTATGGGAACCTTTTACATTCTTTCCAGCAACAATAGTGATCAACAATAATAAAATCCCTAAAGCGTAAGCCAGATAAGCAAAAGAAGAAAAAACCTTGCTCTCTGTCCAGATAATTATAATGCCAACAAACAATGAAATACCCAACCAGGTGAGTTGTTTCATATGGCTTTTGGACATGATAAAAAAAGAAGAGTCAGTACTGCGATATTCCACGGAAAAAATTGCAGACAAACCAATAAAAACAAGCAACAAATATAACATTAAAGTTATACCATCAACTCTCAGAAATACACTTTTAGGTTTACTCACTTACAAAAATTTAAAAATTATTTCTTGTGTTTTTCAATCCATCGATTAATTAAAATGGAATCTTTTACATTATCCATACTATCCGCAAAATGTTTGGAAGCCAACCTTCTTTGATAAATCCAAGCATCGCGTTTTTTTTGAGCAGAGTCTATCAAATAAATATAAGGATTGACAATTTTTGCATTTACTAACTTTTCTTCTAAATGCAATCTGTTTTTTGCAACTGTGTCAGTTAAATATTTTTCGATTAACAAACTTGCAACCGGTCCAGCCCATGCCGCACCAAAGCCAGCATTTTCAACAATTACAGCAATTACTATTTTTGGATTTTCACGAGGAGCAAATGCTACAAATACAGAGTGATCTTTCATTTTCATTGGTTGACCATTAACCACAGCTTTGTTTTCCACAGTTCCTGTTTTGGCACAAATCTCAATTCCTGGCAAATGCGCCACTTTTCCAGTTCCATGATCAACCACATCTTGCATTCCTTTGCCAATAATACTAAACACGGTGTCTGGTATATTAGTCAAAGGCTGATGTTTAATTTTGAATCTTTTTAGCAAAGTATCATTTGTATTATTGTCAATTGATTTAACAAAATGAGGTGTGTAATAATAGCCTTTATTAGCAATAATGCACAATGCATTGGTTAACTGCAATGGCGTAACAGCCACTTCGCCCTGACCCATGCCAACAAACAAATTAGTGCATGAATTCCAAGCACCTTGGTACATTCTGTTATACAAAACTGTGTCCGGTAACAAACCTTTACCCTCTGCAGGAATATCCACACCTGTCGGATGACCCAATCCGAAATTCCACATATATTCATGCCATTTTTGCAAGCCATTTTTCACCCCTCTAAATTTTCTATTATCTTCAATTAGCCTGAAGATGTGAACGAAATAAGAGTTACAAGAATGGGCTAATGCAATTCTTAAATTAGCTGCATGTCCAGCTTCAGAATGCATACATCCTATTCGCCTTCCGCAAGAATAGTAAGCACCAGAACAAGGGTATCCATATGATGGTGAAATGGCACCAACATCAAGCGCAACCAAGCCTGTAAACGGTTTCATAGTTGACCCGGGCTGATAGGTTGCTTGTGTTGCTCTATTAAAAAGAGGATGTCTTGCATCAGTATATAATGCAGAAAAGTTTTTGGACCGTTCTTTTCCTCTTAATAAATTGGGATCAAAACTTGGACTACTTACCATCGTTAATATGCCTCCTGTTTTCGGATCAATAGCCACTACACTTCCAATTTTATTATCCATCAATTTTTCAGCATATTCTTGCAATGACGCATCCAAATAAAGTTGCAAAGTTTTTCCAGCAATCGCTGGTGTGTCGAGTGCGCCATTTCTATAGGGATCTCTTGGTCTGTTAAAATTATCTCGTTCAAAATAATAGACACCTCTTTGTCCTCTCAAAACCTCTTCATAACTGGATTCTAGCCCATTGATGCCCACATAGTCTCCTTGTCTATAACTTGCATATCGCTCCTTTTTCAACATACTTGGCGATAACTCTCCAATATATCCCAATATGATTCCAGCACTTGAATTTGGATAGCCCCTATTATTTCTTTCAAGCAACTCAAAGCCATTGAACAAATACATGTTTTCTTTGAACCTTGCAGTTTGTTCTTTTGACATTTGCTCCATGAATACGCCCTGTCGCATGGGTCCGTTCTTGATTTTCGACTTAAGGATGATTTTACCAAAATCTTCTTTTGGAATTCCAAGAGTTTGACAAAATTTATTGGTGTCAATACTTTTTTCAACTTTTGTTGGCGTAACCATTAAATCATAAACAACATCGTTGTAGCACATCGACTTGCCCTTTCTGTCGAGTATCACTCCACGGGGCGGATAAACCACTTTTCTGAAAATGGTTATATCATCTGCCAAAACTTTATATTTATCTTCTACCAATTGAAGAAATAAAAGTCTTATTAAAATCACCAAAGCAGTACTGATAATCAGTATTTTGATGATGAGTTGACGCGGATTTGCCGCTAATGACATATGTTTTGATAAATTTGTTTTAAAATAAAACCGACTACAAACCTAATTCAAAAAGATGGTATCCTTTCAGCACTATTTTAAACATAAGACAAAGATTCTATCCTTAAAATTAAACAGTATTCCAAATTGAAAAAATAATTATTCCAATAAAGTTTTGGACTTTTAAAAACACGCTGTACATTTGCACTCCCAAGCAGAGAAATAGTCCGATTGTGTAATGGTAGCACTACAGTTTTTGGTTCTGTCTGTCTAGGTTCGAATCCTGGTCGGACTACTTTTAAAGCTCATAACTCGTTGATTTTCAACGAGTTATGTTTTTTTAGGGCATTTGGGTAAACAATTCTTTGTTTTCAATATTGTCATTTTCTTTTTCCTTTCTTGTTAATAACAAAATTATTCTTTCCCTTTACTTTTGAATTTCAAATCAACAATCACCATGCACCATTTACTCATCATCAATATTGGTCAACTCATTGGCATCGAAAACCCAGAAAACAAAGTGGCTAAACGCTCAGGCATAGCAATGAATGAAGTAAACATCATTGAAAACGCTTGGCTTTATATTGAAAAAAACCACATTCACAGTTTTGGTAAAATGACTGATATGGATTTTATGCCTGCTGAAAATGTATATGATGCACATGGTCGATCCATATTACCAGCTTGGGTGGACAGTCACACTCACTTGGTTTTTGCAGCTTCCCGTGAACTTGAGTTTGTGGATAGAATAAAAGGAATCAGTTATGAAGAAATTGCTAAAAGAGGCGGAGGTATTTTAAACTCTGCACAAAAATTGGCGCTAACTTCTGAACATGAATTATTTGATTCATCCCTTCATCGTTTACACCAAGTGATGGCAACAGGAACTGGTGCTATTGAAATCAAAAGTGGCTATGGTCTTGACTTAGAGCAAGAATTGAAAATGCTCCGCGTGATTAAAAAATTAAAAGAGCATAGTCCAATTACTATCAAATCTTCATTATTAGCGGCTCATGCATACCCTTTAGCTTATAAAGAAAATCACCAAGCTTATGTAAATCATATTATCAATGACATGTTACCAAGAGTTGCAGAAGAAGGATTAGCAGATTATATGGATGTTTTCTGTGAACAAGGTTTTTTTGGTGTTGCTGAAACAGAACAACTTTTGGAAGCAGGCTGGAAATATGGTTTGAAACCAAAAATCCACGCTAATCAATTGCATTGCTCTGGCGGTGTTCAAGTTGGCATCAAACATAACGCCATAAGTGTGGACCACCTTGAATGTGTTGGTGATGCCGAAATTGATGCTTTGAAAAATAGCAATACCATACCAACTCTATTGCCAGGTGCTGCATTCTTTTTGGGAATGCATTATCAACCAGCTCGAAAAATGATTGATGCAGGACTGCCTGTTTGTTTGGCAACGGATTATAATCCAGGTTCTTGCCCATCAGGGAATGTTTCGTTATTGATGACTATCGCATGTACGCAACTCAAAATGACTCCTGAAGAAGCTTTCAATTCAGTCACAATTAATGGCGCAGCGGCTTTAGAATTAAGCGAAGAATTAGGTTCAATAGCTGTTGGTAAAAAAGCTAATCTCATCGTTACTTCCAAAATCCCATCATTAGCCTATATCCCTTATGATTTTGGTAATAATCTTGTTGAAAAGATGATTATTAATGGTTCTTTTATTTAATTAACAAAATTTCAATATTATCTTATTGTTAACTTTTCGTAACTTCATGTTTCATCAGCATGAAAATAGGAAAAGTTATATTGTTTTTTGTTTTGCTTGCATTGAATTCAATGGAAGCAAAAGCTGATTTTGAAAACTCCTCAATTAGCAAAGTAAGAACTGTTGATTTTTTTGGCACTGAAATTTTGGTGTCACACAATGCTCAAAATGTTCCATTTTACCATAATGAATTAACTACTGAAAAAATTTTACAGCACTATAAAATGCTTTGCAGTATTGGTTTTGAGGAAGAATTAAAAACCGTGCTTCAATATAAAAAAGACAATCAATTGGACGATTGGATTTATTATCAACTCATTCGAAAAACAGCCAATACAATTGCACCTAAAAATGTAGATTATATTAGCTACACATTGATGAAATGGTATTTGCTCACTCAATCAGGCTATGATGCTAAAGTTTGCTATAATGCCGACACCATATTACTTTATGTGCAATCGGATGAAACCATTTTTGATATCCCATTTTATACCTTGAATCAAAAGCAATATATCTGCTTAAATTATCACGATTATAAAGCGCTAGATTTCGATAACAATAATCGATATACGACTGTAAGTCCTTTGACCAATATAAGCACGCAATCTTTTTCTTACAAATTAACGCAGCTACCCAAATTCGGGAGCGATGCCTATTCTGAAAAGCAACTTAGTTTTGAATACAAAAACAAACAATACGATTTCACTATAAAAATCAATGAGCATGTAAAATCTATTTTTGCCAACTACCCAGTTGCTGATTATCAACTGTATTTAGAAATTCCATTAAGCCCTGAAACTTATGCTTCTTTGATTCCGCAATTGAAAAAAAACATAGCCTATTCGAGCATTAATGAAGGTATTGATTATATCATGCGTTTCACAAGAAATGCCTTCCCTTATCAAACCGACCAAGAAAATTTTGGCAAAGAAAAAAGATTACTAGCCGAGCAAACATTGTTATCCAACGCTAGCGATTGTGAAGACCGTGCCGCGCTTTTTTTCTATTTGATTAAAGAAATATATCACTTACCCATGATTGTTATGGCATATCCGAAACATGTTACCGTAGCCATTCAATTACCCAAAGCTAATGGCAGACCCATATTATACAATGGACAGAAATATTATGTTTGTGAACCAACGCCACAAAGAGAGGATTTGAAAATTGGTCAAATTTCATCTGAAATGATTCACGAACATTTTGAAATTGCTTATTCTTATCAACCGTAATTGAATTTGAAATTTAAAAAATTCTAGGTTTGATTCTGAATCATTACATCAACCTCAAGTAATGACTTACGATAAAAAGCTTTTTACTGTAATCAACTGTTCTATTTTCCACCATTGACAAAAAGAAATCACCTCTACGCAAACCTGGATATCTTGGGCGCATATTGGGCATAATATTTTTAGTTGGCTGCAAGGTGGGCACAAACTGCATTTCAACAATATCTCCTGGCTGATAGGGCAAAGATACATTGGCTCCATAGTCCGTAATTTCAACTTTGGCAAAACAAGGATGCTTGCCACATGCTGTTGATGTATCTTCATCTTTCTGTGGTAAAATGCGCAAAATACGTCCTTTCAACTTGCATGTATTTACTGAAGGATTTCCAATAAAACCATTAGGGTCTTCCTCCACCACTTTAGGTGCTTTACAAGAAGCAACAGAAGGTACTAAAACCAAGAAATAAATATATTTTTTTATAAAAAATCCAAACTTTATATCAAGTTATGTTAAATATTTTTTCTATAAATAATTTTAAGCGTTCGACTAATTTAACCGGTAACATTTTCCAGGCAAGGTTTTAATCAAATATTTCAACTCCATCGTTAGTAAAACAGATGCTAGTTGAGCATTACCCCACCCTGTTTTCAAAAGCAATTCATCAGAATGCGCATTGTCTCGACCTTCTAACAATTGAACAATAGTTGATTCTTCCTCCGTCAATTGCTCGAACAATTGAGATTGAATAGCTGATACTTTTTTAGCTTGTCTATTCCATCCCATTTGCTCAAATAAATCATCGGCATTGTAAACTAAACTCGCAATTTGTTTTTTAATCAAATGATTGGTGCCACTGGATTTCAGATCAAAAGTTCTACCGGGTGCCGCCGCCACTTCGCGACCATAGCTGTGCGCCAAATAAGCTGTTATCATAGAACCTCCACTTTTTTCACTCTCCACCACAACTGTAACATCGCTCATGCCTGCAACAATTCGATTTCGTGCTGGAAAATTATATCGGTCAGGCAATGTTTCAGATGGAAATTCAGAAAGCAAACCGCCACCTTGTTGCAGCATTTCTTTAGCCAAATTTTTGTTTTGACTTGGATAAATTATATCAAGAGAATGTCCCAAAACTCCAACTGTTGGAATTCCAAACTGTACACTTGCTTTATGAGCAATGGAATCGATGCCAAGCGCCAATCCGCTGACAATAAGTAAGTCTTTGTTCCCTGCCAAACTTTCTACAAAAGAGTTGCAAAAACGCTGTCCGTAATCTGTGTTTGTTCTTGTACCGATGATGGCAACAACTTTTTTAGCATTGAGGTCAGCTTCTCCTTTATAATATAAAAGCAAGGGAGCGTCATCGCAATTGAAAAAGCGTTTGGGAAACTTTTGTTCATTGTAAAATAAAATCTGAATGCCATTGTCCTCACAAAATTTATATTCAACTTCTGCTCTTTTCAAAAAATCTTTTCCTTGAAACGCTTTAGCACGAACAGTTCCAACACCATCTACTCGCTCCAAATCATGAGGCTTGGCTTTGAAAATTGCTTCTGCCGAACCAAAATGTGCTATTAAAGATTTTGCCATTACTGGACCAACATCTGGCACAAAACTTAGAGCCAACTGATAATAACTTTCGGTATATGAATTTTCTGGCAACATAATTGTTTGTTCAACTTCAAATGCTCCACCTATCTTTGAGCAAAATTGAAATTCCAATATAATTCAATTTTTATTGTATCAAAAAAGAAAAAAAATTAAAAACATGAAAAAGTTCGGAATAGGTTTTCTTGCCATTTTGCTATTGAGTATCACTGCTTGTGCTATCCCCAAAAAAGCCGGAAAGAAAAATAAAAAAAATACTTCTGCAATATCTTACATAAAAATGCATAGAACCTCTTGCTTTGGTCGCTGCCCAACGTATTTCATCGAAATTTATGAAAACGGGGACGTTCGTTTCACTGGTCTAAGATTTGTTCAAGACACTGGCATATATGAAAAAAACATTTCAGTTGCTAAAGCCCAAATTTTCATGAAAGAAGCAGAAAAATATCGAGTGGATACTTTGAAAGAATCTTATGAATTGATGATTGCTGATTTGCCAGGTATCAATTATCAATTTAATATTAAAGGAAAAACAAAGCAAGTTAGAAATGCTCAATATGGACCAAATTTTTTGAAAACAATGGCAAAGACTATAGACGTGTTAATAGGTGATTATTATGAAAATCCTGTTTTAGACAAGACTTGGAAACAAGTGTCGAAAACCACCAAAGACCAATAATAAAAAATCAGGCTGCAAGTTTAAATGTGCAGCCTGATTCATTTTTAGAAATTACTTTCAACGAAATTATAGGTGTAATTTTTCTTTTTTTGCCATCAATTCATCCACTGTTTCTTGATACATTTCATCAGGAACACAGCAATCTACTGGACAAACAGCAGCACACTGAGGTTCTTCATGAAAACCTTGACATTCCGTGCATTTATCCGTTACGATATAATAAATATCAACCGCTGTTGGAGCATTTCTTGTTGCTGCGTCAATCTGATTGCCATTAATTAAGGTGTAAGCACCTTTCACCGAAGTTCCATCAGCAATTGCCCACTCCACACCTCCTTCGTAGATGGCATTGTTTGGACATTCAGGCTCACAAGCCCCACAATTAATACATTCGTCAGTTATCTTAATTGCCATAATTTGATTTGTTTTGGGATTTATGCATGCAAAGTTACAACTTCGCAAACAGAAAGTTTACATTGTATGATTCCAAAGGAAAAAAGGTTGAAATTATTGGAACAACTCCGTTCATATTTACAACAAAATAGTGAAGAATTTCAAGAAATAAAATATCGTGCACTCAATGCCAACGCTTGGTTCACGATGGAGAACATCGATCTTGCTGTCAAAGGAATTGAAGAAGAATTTTTAAGCCCAGAAAAATTAATTGATTGGGCGAATCAATATCCTGAGATAAGTCAGCCCAAATCTGTGGGTATTATTATGGCTGGAAATATTCCCCTTGTTGGCTTTCACGACTTTTTGTGTGGCTTTGTTAGTGGGCATATTTTGAAAATAAAACCATCTTCTAAAGATGAAATTTTATTGAAACACTTTGTAAACAAACTCATTGAATGGCAATCTGAAGTTCAAGATATGGTGCAATTTCCTGAACAACTGACAGGCTGTGACGCTTACATAGCCACGGGCAGTAATAATTCCTCTCGTTACTTTGAACAATATTTTGGAAAATATCCTAATATAATCAGAAAAAACAGAACCTCAATTGCTTTGCTAAATGGCGATGAAACAGAAGAAGAAATGCAACTTTTGGCTAAAGATTTTTTCAGTTATTTCGGACTTGGATGTAGAAATGTAACCCAAGTTTTAATTCCTAAAAATTACAATTTTGAATTGATTTTCAATGGATGTAAAGCGTATGAGGACTTAATGCTGCATCATAAATACAAGAACAATTATGACTATCATTTGGCGATTTATTTATTGAACAAAATACCTTATTGGACGAACAACTCAATGCTGTTAGTGGAAAATGAAATACCTTTTTCGGCAGTTAGTGTTTTGCATTTCAAATATTACAATAACCTTCAAGAAGAAGTTGAACAATTAAAAAATAACGAATCCATACAAACCATTGTAGGAAAGGGTTTCACGCCATTTGGAGCTGCACAAAAACCTTCACTTTTTGATTATGCTGATGGTGTTGACACCATGAAATTTTTATCCTCAATTTAAAAAACTAATCTCATGAATTTCAAACTTTCCATCATCAGCTTTAGCCTAATTTTTAGTCAAACTGTTGTAGCTCAAACAAGAATAAATACTGAAAAATTGGATAGCTTGATTGTTGGCATAGAAACGCACAATAAAGCTTGGGGACAACTTAGTTTGGCAGAAAAAAATGAAATCGTTTATAAAAAAACTTGGGGCTTTGCACAATATGATGAAAAGAACAAAGTGAAAGCCAATAACGAATCTAAATTTAGGATTGGGTCGATTTCAAAAATGTTTACGGCAACGCTCATCATGCATTACATCGAGCAAGATTTGTTGCAACTTACCACTCCGCTATCCAATTTTTTTCCTGAAATAAAAAATGCAGATAAAATTACCATCAAGCAATTATTGAATCATCATAGTGGCATTCATAATTTCACTGACGACTCAACCTATGTCGCCTATTTTAGCAAAGCGCAAACGAAAGAACAAATGTTGGGGCTTTTTAAGCAATTGCCAAGCGATTTTGAGCCTGGAACAAAAGCAGCTTATAGCAACACTAATTATGTTTTACTTTCATACATCATTGAAAAAATCACACGTTCGAGCTATGAACAGGAATTGAAAAAACACATTATAGAAAAAATCGGATTGAAAAACACCTATGTCGGCAGTACTATCAACCCAAAATACAATGAAGTTTATTCCTATGAATTTGATGGTAAAAATTGGCTAAAATCAGAAGAAACTGACATGAGTGTTTCCAAAGGAGCAGGCAATATTATTTCGACAACCAGCGATTTGACACAGTTTGCATATAATATATTTCACTATAATTTGCTTTCAAAAGCCACTGTTGACCAAATGACTCAGTTGGAAGATGGCTATGGTCTTGGTATGTTCCAATTCCCATTTTACAACAAGAAAGCATACGGACATACTGGAGGAATTGATGGTTTTCATTCCGTTTTGGGTTATTTCCCAGATGACGAAGCAAGCTTTGCTTTAATGAGTAATGCATTAAATTACAGATTAAATGATATTACTTTAGGTGCACTTAGTATATTTTATAATAAAAAATATACCTTACCGACATTTCAAACTTACGAATTAGACCCCTCAAAACTTGACCAATATGTTGGTGTTTTTCAATCAAAACAAATTCCACTAAAAATCACCATAACACAAAATAATGGTCAATTAATGGCTCAAGCAACTGGACAATCTGCATTTCCTTTGGAGGCTGAAACAGCATTAAAATTTAATTTTGAAGCTGCGGGAATTATGTTAGAATTCAATAAAAATACAGATGGTAATATAAATTCATTTACACTTTTTCAATCTGGAGGCAAGTATTTATTTGAAAAAGAAGAAAAATAATATTTTATTATATTAATACATGATTTCCCTAAAGAATAAATTTAGATTAAATTGAATAATAAGATTGGATAATGACAATATGATTTTTATATTTGCCTCTATTAGCATTAGAGTGATTATACAGATTAATTATTTTAATAATTCAAATAATAATTAATTAGATTACTAAGCACTATCAATATGAATAAATTACTTCGAATTACAATGAATATTAAATACACACAAAGGCTAGCATTTTTAATTCTTAGCACCATTTTAATTGCTGGCTGTGTGAAACCATCTTATAAAGTTGGACTAAACTTCAACCAAGAGATTATGAAGTATGGAGTTACATTTCAATTTTGTAATGCTGGAGACACAACTAGGCTTCCTGAGTACGAATTGTTTATAAAAATTACTGGTAAAGATGCGAGCAAAATATATGACTATAATGGTACAAAATCATTTGTTGCATTACGCGGGATTATGAACATCGGATTAGATCCAAACGTTAATCCAACCGTTGCAAATCCTGTTCAATTTGTATTAGAAGCTTACGGACCAGATTATCTGCCAGTGCGGATTCCAGTAACAATTGATGGTTCATTTAGACAGCAAAGAGTATTGGTAACTTTAGTTAACGTAAAAGATCCACCAAATGGTATTTCTGTTGGAAAAAATACATTTGGAGTTGATGCAACTGGTGCGCTAATAAATACCGAAATTTTTATTTCACCAATTACTTCAACAACAACAGAAAATGTCAAAATTACTATTCCAGCAGGAACTCAATTTCTTGATGCAAATGGAAATATCATAACGCCAAATAGTAATGATTTAACAGTGCAAACTGTGTTTTTCAGTACAAAATCTGCTTACTCCATGAGTGCTTTTCCGACAGGTTCTGTTTATGCTGACAGTATTGTAACACCAACTGGAAAAATTGCTGGCTTTCACCAATCAACTGGAATGGCATTCGTTGAGATGAACTTGGGCGGAAAGGATGTGAAAGCAACCACACAACCTATGTCTTACGAAATTATTATGAACCAAGAATATATCAGCGCTGGAACCAATAATCCAATTACTGCTGGCGAGGTGATTCCAATTTGGAACTATGATTTCACAAAAAACAAATGGGATTTTGTACAAAATACAACAACTCAATTTACAGGAGGTACCCTTAAAGCAGCTTTCACAACAACTAAACTAAAATACCTAAGCGTTGGTTGGGTAACTCCTCTCTGTACTCAAACTACGAGCTTAACATTTAATAATGGACTTAATGTACCAACGACTTATTTGATTGATATATTAAGTCAAAATGGTGATAAAAGACACCCTTTAGTTACTGGGCTTTATCTTGAAGTTGTAAATGGTCAGGTGGTAAACAATTTACCTATTCCATCTGGTCCAATTGAAATTCGTGTTTATGAAAATAACCTTTTCAATAGTCAATATAATTATTTCATAAGAGGTAATGCACCGCTTGCTGTTTATTCTGGAATAGCTTGTGGCAACAACATCAACCTGAATACCACAAATCCAATTGATTTACAATTGCATTACTTTAGTGTTATTGGTTATTGCCCTAATTCTAATTATTATATTTACCCATCAATCCCTACATTATACAAAAGAGCGCATATAAGAACAAACTACTCTCTTTTAGGCTCAGTAAGAGTTGGAATCATGACTACAACTAATTTAAGAATCAACAATGAATATCACTTTGCTTGGATTGCAGGCGATAAATTATTTACAAAAGAAAAACTGATTGATAGCTCAACTTATACTCGCGTAATTCCTGTGCCATCAACAGTTCCGGGAGATACATTGAGAGAAATGTGGTGTTATTAATTTCAATAAATTTTCAAACTTTGAAATCCTCGAAAAAACTTCGAGGATTTTTTTTCTACTAAATTTTTAAAATGAGTTCCAAAGAAAAAATTATTTTATTACTGCTTGCATCATTGAATTTTACGCATATCCTCGATTTTATGATTATGATGCCGCTCAACAATTATTTGATACCATACTTTAACATCTCCCCACAACAATTTTCTTATCTAGTTGCAGCCTATACTTTTAGTGCCGGTATTTCAGGTTTTTTTGCTGCTTTTTTTGTGGATCGATTTGATAGAAAAAAAATCTTACTTTTTGGTTATGTAGGTTTTCTAATTGGTAGCATTTGTTGTGGCATAGCTAATTCTTATTTACTACTTTTTTCTGCAAGAATTTTTGCAGGAACGTTTGGTGGTTTAATTGGCGCACAAGTGCTGTCCATTGTCGCAGATTTAATTCCGTACGAGAGACGTGGTTTTGCCATGAGTTGGGTTATGGCATCGTTTTCTGTTGCCTCAGTTTTTGGCGTACCGTTCGGCTTGTTTCTTGCTAATAAAATAAATTGGCATGCCCCATTTTTATTTGTTGGTCTTTTAGGTATTTTGATAATACCAATAATTATGAAAGTGATACCACCAATGAATAAACACATTGAAGAAAAAGCTAAAAGAGAAAATCCAATTGTACTAATAAAAAATATTCTTTCTGATTGGAATCAAGTGCTTGCATTAGGACTTTCGGCTTGTTTGATGATGGGACATTTTATGATTATCCCTTTTCTGAATCCCTACATGGAATTCAATATGGGCTTCAGTAAACTCACACAAACTCCTTTAATTTATATGATTGGCGGTAGTTTGACCTTAGTTTCATCTCCAATAATTGGTAGAATGGCAGATAAATTTGGTAAGCATAAATTATTCCTCATCATGGTTTCTTTGGGACTTATTCCTATTGCTCTTATCACTAACCTTCCAACAATTCCATTTTATCTTGTGCTGTGCATCACTGGGATTTGGTTTGTAGTGTCTTCAGGCAGAAGTATCCCTGCTCAAGCAATGATTAGCAATGTAGTGAAACCCGAAAAACGAGGAAGCTTCATGAGTTTCAACTCTTCAATTCAACAAATTTTTGTAGGCGTTGCTTCGATAATTGCCGGAATGATTGTGGTGAAAGGTCCAAACCATAAATTGTTGCATTATGAAATCACAGGGTACATAAGCATCGGCATCATTTTATTGAGCACATTTTTTGCCACAAAATTACACACTAGAAGCTTGAAAAAATAGTCTTCATTTAGCAGCATATGAAACCAGAAATCACCATTGAAACTAATCGTTTTTACTCTTAGCAATTTCGCCAAACTATGTTAAAAAGTTAATTGAAACTCAAACACAAGCGAATATTCAACAACTTTTTGGTGTTGAAGAAAATGGTTTTTTACTTTTAAAAGACAGGCTACAACAGGGACTGGAATCCTATAGAATATCAGTATTTTATTTCTTATTGTAGATAAACTAACCCACCAAACCATTGGTGAATGCGGCTTTCACACTTGGAATAAAGCGCATCATAGAGCAGAATTATTTTACTCTTTGAATGATGAAAAGCAGCGAGGAAAGGGTTACATGAGTGAAGTACTGCCTATTATTATTCAATTTGGATTTCAATATTTAAAATTACATAGAATTGAAGCCCTTGTTAGGACTGATAACACGGCATTAGTCAAACTACTTTTGAAAAACAATTTCCAATTTGAAAGCACCAAACGACAAGATTATCTTGAAGATGGTGTGTTTGAAGATTCGGATTGCTATTCTTTGTTAACCAATCAAATAAAATAAAAAACCACCAATTAAGGTGGTTCACTATTTGTTTAAAGGTTCATCATTTCCATGATGCGTTCCAAATCATTGTCGTTGTAAAACTCAATTGTGATTGCACCTTTTCCATTTCTTTTTCTATCCAACTTTACTTTGGTTGAAAAATGGGATGCCATATTATCTTCAATTCTTTTATAGGCTGGAGGTAATTGACTTTTCGACTTTTGGGATTGGTCATTTACACCATTTGATTTTTCACCTGCCAACATCTCCTTCACCAAAGTTTCCACTTGTCGAACAGACAATCCTTTTTCTCTCACTTCACGAAAAACATACAATTGTTGGTCAATTTGCTCCAAGCTAATTATTGCTCTTGCGTGTCCCATACTCAATCCTCCATCACGCACAGCTGTTTGAATATCAGGGGGCAATTTCAGTAATCGTATATAATTAGTTACTGTACTTCTATCTTTTTTCATGCGCTCTGCCACTTGTTCTTGTGTCATGTCGCATTCATCCATCAATCGTTTGTAACTCAACCCAACTTCAATAGCATTGAGGTCTTCCCGTTGAAGGTTTTCAAGCAAAGCCAATTCTAAAAGTTGTTGGTCATCAGCAGTACGAACATAAGCAGGAATATCTTTTAAACCTGCAAGTTTAGAAGCTCTCCATCTGCGTTCACCAGAAATTAATTGATAACGCGTTGGATTAATTTTTATGACCGTAACTGGCTGAATGATATCATGAAGTTTGATGCTTTCTGAAAGTTCTTTCAATGCTTGCTCATCAAAATCTCTTCTTGGCTGCTTTGGGTTTACTTCAATTTGATCGAGTGAAATTCTAGTGATTGTCCCCGCACTATGTCCCGAAGCTGCAGGCACACTTTCAGCCGTACTTTGAAGGTCTTCATCAATCGTATTGAGCAAAGCTCTGATGCCTTTACCTAAAGCTTGTTTCTTGTTATTCTGCGGTTGTGCCATGCTCATCTGTTTCGAATACTTTGTCTTCGTTCTTAATTTTAGTTAGGTTGTTTCTCTGCAAAATTTCTTTAGCCATATTCAAATAGTTGACAGCGCCTGTGCTTTCCGTATCGTACATTAATGCTGGCTTCCCAAAACTTGGCGCTTCACCTAATCTTGTATTTCTGTGAATAATTGTATTGAATACAAGCTTACCAAAATGATTTTTAATTTCTTCAACCACTTGGTTGCTCAGTCTCAATCGGCCATCATACATGGTCATCAAAATTCCCTCAATATGTAATGCTGGATTGATTCTAGTTTGAACGATTTTAATAGTGTTGAGTAATTTTCCCAATCCTTCCAATGCAAAGTATTCGCACTGAACTGGAATAACTACATCGTTTGCTGCAGTAAGTGCATTGATAGTAATTAAACCTAAAGATGGAGAACAATCAATAATTATGAAATCATAATTTCCGCTTACTTCTTCAAGTGCATTTTTTAAAATGTGCTCTCTGTTTGGATGATTTATTAGTTCTATTTCAGCACCCACCAAATCAAGATGAGATGGAATCAAATGAAGGTTTGGTGTTTCAGTTTCCAAAATCACTTGTGAAACAGGCGTTTCATTGACCATACAATCATACAAACTCAGTTGAATGTTTTTCAAATCAAACCCATTACCGGTTGTGCTATTTGCCTGCGGGTCGCCATCAACAAGCAGTGTTTTATATTCCAAAACAGCAAGACTCGCTGCAAGGTTAATTGCCGTTGTTGTTTTGCCTACGCCACCTTTTTGATTGGCTATCGCTATAACTTTTGCCATTTCTTTTTTTGATACTATCCTATTTCAAAATGAACGTTTCCGTTCTAGTTTATGTCTATTGTTTCCCCAATTTTCGGTAGAACCAATTCTAATCCTTTCGATCGAAATTGCTCTATTGATTGTTGGTGGTCAATTTTTATCCATCCAAAGGTATCGAAATGAACGCCAATAACCTTTTTACATTGTAAAAATTCTGCCGCCGTCATCGCATCTTCCACACCCATTGTGAAATTATCACCAACTGGAAGTATGGAAAAATTTACTGATGCATAACGAGGAACTAATTGCATATCCATCATCAAACAAGTGTCCCCTGAATAATAAAAATTCCCTTCATTTGTTGTAATTAAAAATCCACCAGGATTTCCGCCATATGTCCCATCAGGTAAAACACTACTGTGTTGTGCTGGTAAAAATTTTACCGAACCCCAATCAAATGTTTTTTTACCTCCAAAATTCATCGGATGAACCTGTGCTACGCCTTGTTTTCCTGCCCATTCCATAACCTCATAGGCACCAATCACCAATGCGTTAGTTCTATTTGCAATATCTACTAAATCTCCCACATGGTCTCCATGACCATGAGAAACTAAAATGTAATCTGCTTCTATTGAATTAATGTCAATATGATTTGCTAAATCATTACCTCTGATAAATGGATCAAATAGTAGCTTTTTTCCTGATACCTCTATTTGAAAACAAGCATGACCGTAGTAAATAAATTTCATTTTTTTGTGTTGATGCTCAATTTTTCTCAACAAAAATAATATCCAATAAGCTATTTTTTGGCAATAGATTACAAATGTGGAAAACAACTATTTTGATTTAAAAATTTCAATATCTGTTTTTTCAAAAAACAATAATTCTAATTCATTGTTTTGAAATCCTAAGCCTTGTTTTTATCAATTCGTATATCAAGAATTTCAAATCAAAAATTTCATTGCCCAACTAACTTTGCAAAATTAATGATAACCATAATTTCAGGAACAAACAGACCCAACAGCATGACGCTGAAATTGGCTAACATATATTTTTCTATACTAAAAGATCTTGGCGTTGATGTTCATCTTCTTTCTTTGGAAAATCTCAACGTTTGGGAAAAGAATAGCCAACTTCAAGAGGTGATGCAAAATGTTTTGATTCCAACTGAAAAATTCATCATCGTCATGCCAGAATACAATGGTAGCTTTCCGGGCATTTTGAAACTTCTTTTCGACAATTCTGATATCAAAAAATGTTGGTGGCACAAAAAAGCGGCGCTTGTTGGCGTGGCTGATGGGCGTGGTGGCAATCTTCGTGGCATCGAACACATGACCAATATATTGCATTACTTGAAAGTTAATGTTCACTACAACAAACTGCCTTTGAGTAAGATTAACGAAGAATTAAGTTCTGAAGGCGTTTTATTACAATCAAATACCGAAATTGCCGTCCGAAATCAAATAGAAGAATTTCTGAATTATTAATTCGATGCGCACTCGTTTCCTTATTGTTCTTTCCCTCATCATTCTTGGTGAAATATATAGTTTTATCCTAATTCGCTCTGCAACCAAACAACTGCAAAAGCCTTGGAACACCATTGTTCTACTAACTTATGTAGTTATTTCAATTGCTACTTATGCTAGTTTTTTCTTCATTAGACGAATTGATTGGAGCAACCTTCCCCACCTAACCCGAAATATTTTTGTTGCCTTCACCATAGGTTTTTTTGTTGCTAAAATTTTAGCAGCCGCAGTAATGCTCATCGACGATTTGCGCAGATTAATCTTGTTTATCTTTTTGAAAATCAAGCCAGCACAAGCAGCCAACGGAATGGACATTGCTCAAAAAGTGGGTGTTAGCCGCTCACAGTTTTTGAAAACCACCGCACTGATTTTGGGCGGTTCCACCATTGCAGGCTTTCTATATGGAATTAAAAACAGATATAATTATCAGGTTCGAAAAGTGAAACTCAATTTCAGCAATTTACCCAATTCCTTCAAGGGGTTGAAAATTGTTCAGATTTCTGACATTCATTCTGGCAGCTTCGATAATCATGAGTCGGTTGCCAAAGGGGTTGCTATGGTAATGGAACAAAAACCGGATATCATTTTTTTCACCGGAGATTTAGTGAATAATAAGGCTGAAGAGATTAAACCTTATATCGATATTTTCTCCAAGCTTTATGCTCCTCTAGGTGTTTACTCCACATTGGGCAATCATGATTATGGCGATTATGTGGAATGGCCTTCAGCAGCAGCTAAACAAGCCAATCTTGAAGAATTGAAGCAAGTTCATCGCCAAATGGGTTGGCATTTAATGATGAACGAACATGTGGTGTTGGAAAAAAATGAAGAAAAAATAGCAGTATTAGGTATTGAAAACTGGGGTGCTAAAGCTGGTTTTCCTAAATATGGCGACATGCGAAAAGCCTATCATGGCTTAACAGAAAAAAATATTCCATTCAAAATTTTATTGTCCCACGACCCTTCGCATTGGGATGCACAAGTGACCTCACAATACAAGGATATTGACCTCACACTGAGCGGTCACACTCACGGAATGCAATTTGGCATCGAGATTCCAGGTTGGAAATGGAGCCCAGTCAAATATATTTATCGCAATTGGGCAGGATTAGCACAACAAGGCAAGCAATACCTTTATGTGAATAGAGGTTATGGCTTTTTAGGCTATCCTGGCAGATTGGGCATCATGCCCGAAATCACCTCAATTGAGTTGGTTTAACAGACTTATTTTCATCATCAATTCGACAACTGCTTCATCACGAGGAGCCAAGGTGTCGGCTGACAACAATTCCCATCCTAACCATTTTGATTTTGGTTCAGAATATGATGAATGTTGAAATTTTAGTTGATTAATTTTTTCAGAATTTTTGAAGTGCTCTGAAGGCACTAATGCTGTGCGTATAGTTTTTGCCATCGGCGATTGATTTTCAAAGAAAACGACGATTCATAAAAATTATTGTAAACAACAGCATTCATTTTTCGAAGCAGCAATTTTCTATTCCAATTTCTGAAAATAGAATCCTTTTTTTCAATAGAAATATTTACTTTCCAATTTCAAAAAAAAGCTGTGGGACAATATTTAGTAAAAATTTTAGATGCAGAATACATCAATCATGATGTGAAAAGATTTATTGTTGAAAAACCACTTGACTACCATTTTATTCCGGGTCAAGGAACTGAAATCGCAATTGACCACCCCAATTGGAAAAATAAATTTCGTCCGTTCACATTCACCAATTTGAATAGTCAAAACTATTTGGAGTTTATGGTGAAAATATACAACATCAAAAAAGGGGTTACACACCAATTGGGCAAGACTAATGCAGGTGCAGAACTGATTATTGGCGAACCTTTTGGTGCCATCACCTACAAAGGTCCTGGTGTTTTTTTAGCTGGTGGTTCGGGCATCACACCATTCATCGCTATTTTCAGAGCTTTGTATAAAGACAATGCTTTGAGAGGAAACAAATTAATTTATTCTAATAAATCTGTTCAAGATGTCATTCTAGCTAATGAACTTCAAAAAATGTTGAAAACCGATTTGATACCTTATTTCTCACACGAAGGCAGAATTGGTTTTGGACCACACCGAATTGATAGGAATTTTTTGATTGCTGTAGTGAAAGATTTTAGTCAGCAATTTTATTTGTGTGGCCCTGATGATTTTGTGAAAGACTTGAGCAAATTATTGATTGAACTTGGGGCTGAAATGAGCAGCTTGGTAGTGGAATCATAATCTAGTTAGGTAACCAGTTCTTCATAGTTTAATAAGTAATGTTGAGTGCAATCCTGAGTTGGCAACTCAGGATTCCTATTTCATTTATAACCACTCCATTTTTTTTACTATGTCGACAAGCAACTTACAGCTTTTTCTTTTTTGTGAAATAATATGATGAGGAATACTCATTTCCCAAATATACTAAAAAGGCGAAGGCTAAGCCTTCGCCTTTCGTTTTGGTCGGGCATTTTTATTGTTTGAGTATAAATTGTTTATTGAATTATAGAAAGTCGGGCTGTAGCATATCTTCAAATCTTGGGCAAACGGCTTTATAATCTCGTTTCCAAGGGAAGCGGTCTATCCATCCTCTGCTGTAAATTGAGATTTCTAGGGCTCCTTGCCCCTTGGTTACTGTACTGAGTGCAGATGTGTTGATGTCATAAGAAATTGTGTAGGTTAGCTGTTTTGCATTAATACGTACTGTGGGTATAATGGCATCATTAAGTCTATAAAAACTACCCATTGAAAAAGTGAGTATTCTTTCTTTAGTAGGATCGAAGAATGTCCAATTGAGTAAGGCACCACTGATTAATTCGGATGCATTTCCTTGCAAAGAATAATTGATATGGGCGGTAAGACCAAGGTGTAGGTTTAGTGGTTTGGTACAGCCAAAATTGGCATTCCATTTGGGCTGCATTCTCACAAATTTTTGATTGCTATTGAATGCCGCTCGGGGCTTGTTGAGGTGAAAGCCTGCAATACCGATGTAGTAGTTCATTCTTTTCACATCACCGATGGAGCTATTGAGACTAATACCAGCACCAAAATCATAAAAGCTAATGTTGTTTTGGGTAATGTTTTCGTTAGAAGGATTATTTCCATCAAAAGTTCCTCCAATATATTGCGAAGCAAAATTCATTTTAGCCGCATTGATGTTGAACTGGGTGAAGCCACCACTAAAGCCAACAGACAAATAAGATTGCCGAGCGTCATCGAGAAATTTATTATAATTAAGTGCCGGATATACCTGTAAACAATTTAACTCAGCAGTACCCGCTTTGTCATTGAGCACAGATAAGCCAAAGCTGATATTATCATAAGAGCTGTTGGTTACTTGAAATTTTGTTTCAGCAGATAACATCATGGTTTGAAATGGAACAGAAACGGAGCTCCACTGATTTCGATAGTTGACACCAACCCTGTAGTCACCAGTGAAAATACCAGTGAGTGCTGGATTTCTCAGAAGCGGGTTGTCAAAAAATTGAGAGAAATGAACATCTTGTGCTTGAATAGGCTGACAAAGCACCAACAGCACTAAGGTATGGAGGACTGAGTATTTATTAAAACTTTTCATAGTTAATTATTTATAGAGTGAAACATCACCTTTGATTACAAATTGTTGACCAGTGTAGCAAGTGGCTTTGACATAATAAACAAAAACACCTGGGTTGGCTGGCTCACCCTTTATTTTACCATCCCAACCTTGGTATTGGTTATTGACATCAATATCGGCTGCCTGAAACACTATTTCTCCCCACCTATTGATTACTTTAAATTCGTTGACAATAGTGATTCCTTTTCCTTGTGGATAGAACCATTCATTATTGCCGTCGCCATTAGGGGTAAACGTATTGGCAAGGAATAACTGACTGTTGTCGCAAATGAGATAAACAGTGATATCATCTTCAACACTGCAACCTATTTGATTGGAAACCTTTACAGTATATTTAGTTATTTCTTTTGGAGTAGCAATAGGGTCAGGACAATTACTACATGACAATGATGATGAAGGTGTCCATTCATATAATACTGCGTTTGTGGCAATGGCATTGAGCGCCACACTATTACCTGCAATGATAGTTTTATCTGGGCCAATATCAACGGTTGGGATTGGATAAACGGTTATGGTCACCTTGCCGGTATCGATAAAACATGTTCCTTGTTTAATAATGATTAAATATTGAGTAGTAACAGCAGGAAATGCCTTTGGATTTGGAGAAGATGGATTGTCAAGTCCAAAGGATGGCTGCCATGCATAACTGTCACCGCCTGTTGCAAATAAACTAGTGGTATCGCCTTCACAAATACTATCATTTTGCCCATAGGTAATTGGTGATTTTTCTATTACGTTTATGGTAATCATGGCTGTGTCTGTACATCCTAAAGCATTTGTGCCCGTAACAATGTAGGTAGTAGTGCTAAGAGGGCTTGCAATTGGGTTAGCACAGTTAGTGCATGAAAGTCCGCTGGCTGGCGACCAAGAAAAACTCATATTTCCAGTAACATTTAGCTGTACTGTAGAACCAGCACAAATTGTTTTTCCAGGACCAGTTGTAATATGAGCAGGTTGTGTAATGTTGAAAGTGACCGTTGCTGTACAATTGTTGGAATCCTTGATGGTTGCGGTGTAGCTACCAGGCAATAAATTTGAAAATGAATTTGATGATTGCCATGATGTATTATTAAGTTTAAATTGATAAGGTAAAGTACCTCCATTTCCTAATAAAACTACCGCCCCATTGCTACCACCATAACAAGATACATTGGTCAAATTTTGAATTGAAACGACAACAGGACTTGGTTGAACTATCACAATTGGAATTGTTTTCAAACAACCATTGTTGTCTTTACAAGTAATAGTGTAGGCTCCAGAAGATAGACCAGAAAAGCTTCCTGAACTTTGATAACTACCTGTACCAATTTTAAATTGATATGGTGCAGTTCCGCCAGAGGCTGATACAGATACTGAGCCAGTACTATTTCCACTACATAAAATATTATTTTGGCTGCTAATTGTGAGGCTCAGTGGACTTATTGGTTGTGACAGATTAACAATTAATGATTTGGTGCATCCATTGGAATCTTTCACCATAATAGTGTAGGACCCCGCAATCAAAGCATTAAATTGATTAGAAACTTGATAGTTTCCACTGTTAAGTTTGTAAGAGTATGGAGGGGTACCTCCGGTTGGGGTTACAACTATAGCACCGGTAGAATCCCCATAGCATAAAATATTGGTTGCATTTGTAGTAGCATTTAAAATTGCATTGGGCTGCGAGATAACAACAGTAATATTTTTCAAACAATTGTTTGCATCCTTAATTGTTACGGTGTATGTCCCTGCTATTAGCCCAGTGAATGTTGGTGAATTTTGGAAGTTTCCATTTCCTATTTTATAAGTATATGGAGCAACACCACCAGAAGCAGCAATTGTAACAGAACCATTGTTGCCACCAAAACAAAGAATATTTGTTTGTGAACTAATTGTACCGTTTAGCAATGGAGGCTGTGTGATTATAATCGTATCCGAACCAGTACACCCATAAGCATCTGTAATATTGACCCAATAAGTTCCTGCGGTTAAATTACTTAGAGTCGAAGAGTTTTGATTGGGTACTATGTTCCAAGAATAATTAAAAGGTGGATTACCTCCCAAAACTTGGATTGACAAACTACCATTATTACCATTGTAGCATAGCACATTAGTTTGATTCAATAGGTTGATAGTAAAAGATGATGAGTTAGGTTGTGATAAGGTAACATTTACTGTTGTAGTGCAATTATTTAAATCTCGAACAGTAATAATGTATGTCCCAGCTGAAAGACCATTAAATGTTGGACTAGTTTGATAATTTCCATTACCAATTTTATATTGATAAGTTGGAGTACCTCCTGTCGCACTTACAGTTACAGAACCAACGGCTCCACCTTGACAGCTCACATTGGTTTGTGCAGTAACCACTAAAGTCAATGCAGCATTTGGTTGTGTAATGGTAACATTCACTGTTGCAGTACAGTTATTAGCATCTTTTACGGTTATCGTGTAGACGCCTGCCACAAGTCCTGTGAAATTATTGGACGCTTGATAGGAACCAGTACCCAGTTTGTACTGATAAGGAGCAGTGCCACCCGTTGCAGTTATCGTAACACTTCCTGTATTATTACCAAAACATACCACATTCACTT
>CAZNVQ010000003.1:0-19830 GCA_964576425.1 uncultured Flavipsychrobacter sp.
AGTTCATCAATTCAATAAATTGCAGTAACTATCTTATAACTGAAAACCTTTTCATGCATATTTCGTTGACGTACAAACAACCAAGCAATAGCAAACAGGCTTTTTGGAAATTGTGCATTATGATGATTTCATATTGTTTGATTGCTCAGCCTATTTTAGCAAAGAACAATGTTGACAGTCTTCGAAAGATTATTGTGCAACAAAAAGTAGATTCCAACACGCTAAATGCATATAATGCGATTACGCAACATTATTTCAGTGCTCCAAACGAATCGCTAGCTTATTTTCCAACACAAGGATATGATGTGAGTTATTCCATAAAAAAGGTTTTCAATATGGTTAGAATAGAATGCAACTTATTTCGCTTCACATTGGATGTAGAAAAAACTAATAAAAATTAAAAGCTGATTCATGAAAATTGAATCGGCTTTTTCGTATCTCAATTACTCGGATATTAATTAGGCTGATGAACAGCAATTAGTTTCAAGCCACTTACCCATTCTTCATCAATAAAAAGCTGAATGGTATAGGTGCCAGATATTTCTAATTTCATTTGTTGCATGTTGAACGCTAAGTGTATGGAAGAATAATCAGCATTTTGTGCCACATTCGGCACATTGATTTCTCCTTCAATAGGTTTAATTAAATCTTTTCCTGAAGGGTCCACCACTTTGAGTTTCAAAAAATGCAAACCAGATTCTTTAGTAGAAAACCTAAGTTTTCCTGCAATGGTGCATGCAGGAATTATTGTTGGGAAGTTTCGTGCATTAATCATGTCGAAAGTTCCATTGATAAAGAGTTTGCCATTCCATTCCTGTGCATAATCACACAGTGTAAAAATTTCTATTTCCATAATTTCTTTTTTGTTTAAAAATTCATTCTATCAATTTGGACTCCAAATCCTATCAACTGCCATTTACTTCATTTTCAATTATTAAAATTGTCATTTTTTTCAAATTGATTCCAAAATCAATTTTACAAATGTCAATCTGTCAATAAAGTAAATCAATCTTATTCAGCCATCATCTCCTCAATCACTGCAGCAATATCTTCTGCATTAGGTTTCGAGAAATAATCACCATCTGTAGCATAAGCTGGTCGATGTGCTTTTGCTGAAATAGTTCTTGGTGCAACATCTAACCATCTGAAACCACCTTGGTTTTCCATTACTTGTTGGAACATATAAGCGGAAGCACCACCCGGAACATCTTCATCAATAAATACGATTCTATTGGTGTTTTTCAAGGAATCAATAATCACTCCATTGATATCAAAAGGCAATAAAGTGCGAACATCAATAACTTCGCATGAAATACCTTGTGGCTCCAAATAATTCACAATCGCATCTTCGATAATTCTGAGCGTTGAACCATAAGAAACAATTGTTATATCCGTTCCTTGACGAATGATTTCTGGAACTCCAAATGGAATGGTAAATGAGTCGAGATTCGTTGGCATTTGTTCTTTCAAACGATAGCCATTCAAACACTCTACAACAATGCCTGGTTCATCACTTTGCAATAAAGTGTTATACATTCCTGCGGCTTGAGTCATGTTTCTTGGTACGCATAAATACATACCTCTCAAACTGTTAATCATCATGCCTATTGGGCTACCACTATGCCAAATGCCTTCGAGTCGATGTCCACGAGTACGCACAATCAAAGGACATTTTTGTCCACCACGAGTGCGATACTGTAAGGTTGCCACATCGTCGCTCAGAGGTTGTAATCCATAGAGTAAATAATCTAAATATTGAATTTCAGCAATGGGTCTCAATCCACGCATTGCCATACCAATTCCTTGCCCAATAATGGTAGCCTCGCGGATGCCTGTGTCAAATATTCTTTTTTCCCCATATTTTTCTTGCAAACCAGCAAAACCTTGGTTGACATCTCCAATTTTACCTAAGTCTTCACCGAAGGCAAAAACAGCTGGGTTTTTAGAAAAAGTGAGATCAAAATATTTATTTAAAATTTCATACCCATTCATCAATGCCGCTTCAGAATCGAATTGTGGTTTCACTTCTTTCACCTTCATTGCTGAAAGTGAGGATTCGCTATGAAGGTGTGAATTGAATTTTTGAGTATTTTCTTGTTTCAGATTTTCATAAAAAACCTTCAAGTTTCTGATAGCCTCAGAGTTAGACTTTCCTACTAAGCCAATCACTTTTCGCAAAGTTTGTATCACATCTTTACGAATTGGCTCCTTAATGCTGTTCATTTGTTGCACCCAAGCTGCAATCGTTTCTCCATGCGGATTTCCTTCAAAAACAACTTGATTACAAAGATTGACTGCTTGTTGAATTTGAGATTTTATTGGATTGATAAATTTGTCCCAAGCTCTTTGTTTGGCGTTTCTTGCTTCTTGTTTAGCTTCTTCTTCAATTTGGTTGAGCTCTTCAATAGAAGCAATTTCATTGTCCATCAAAAACTGTTTCATTTTCACTATACAATCGAAATCTTTTTCCCAATCCAAGCGCTCTTTACTCTTGTATCTTTCATGAGAGCCTGAAGTGGAATGCCCTTGCGGTTGTGTCACTTCTTGTACGTGAAATATAGCAGGGATGTGGGTTTCACGCACTTTGTCGATGCCCATTTGCACTGTTTGCATCAAGCTAGGATAATCCCATCCTTTTGCGGTGTAAATATGTACGCCACCTTTTTTAGGGTCATATTGCATTCCAGCTAAAGCATCTGAAATGGAATTTTTTGTCGTTTGATATTTTCTTGGAACTGAAATGCCATAGCCATCATCCCATACAAAAACTGCCATTGGAACTTGAAGCACACCCATTGCATTGATGGATTCCCAAAACAAACCTTCAGAGGTAGAAGCATCACCAATTGTACAGAAAACAACTTCGTTCCCTTTGCGCGTGAATTTTTCAAAACCTTTACTGAGTTCTGTAACTTGGCGATAGCATTTCGAAGCGAAAGCCAAGCCCAGCGCACGAACCATTTGACCTGCAGTTGGTGAAATATCTGATGAGGATTGCGGACTTTGAGTCAAGTCTTTCCAATTACCTTCATCATCTAGCCAACGTGTACCGTAGTGTCCATTCATCATTCTACCTGCAGTAGCTGGCTCATCTTGAACATTGGGATTTGCATACAATTGAGCAAAAAACTGCTCAATGTTAGACATGCCTGTTGCGAACATTAACGTTTGATCGCGATAATAACCCGAGCGAATATCGCCAGGTTTCATGCATTTTGCAGCAGCAATTTGAGCTAGTTCTTTTCCATCGCCAAAAATGCCAAATTTAGCCTTGCCTGTCAACACTTCTCTTCGTCCTATTAAGCTGGCTTCACGACTGGCAATCGCTATTCGGTAATCGCTCAGAACTTCTTGCTTGAATTCATCGAATGACAAACGACTATTGTATTGAAAAACTTGATCTTGGCTCAGCATAGAAAAACTAATATTGTTATGGACAAAGATAATAGCTAGGCGCTATACATGGAATAGCAGTTTTTAAATAGATTGAACTTGAATTTAGTTGGTAATCACTACAGGAAATAGAGCTTCAACGTCCGTAGTTCCACCAACTGCCTCTAAAGTTATTCCATTTTTAACAGCAGGCAAATGAATTAAATAAACGCCCATATTTCCTTGACCAGCAAGGTCAGTTTTCCATTTAATAGTTTGATTAAAAGGCAAATTTGCATCGTCTTTATTGCCATCAAAACTTTGAATGGAGCCTGCTCCTGTGGCTGGTAATGAATTGTATAGAAATAAATGTTTGGTGTTTTCATCAATCACTTCTTGTGTAACATCTTCTATTGGATTGACTTTTTCATTCAAAAGCTTTGTAACAACAGAATATGTAGTGTTAGCTTTAAGTTTTATCGTATCAATTTCCACAACAGATGAATCTGACCCAAACCCATTGATTACTTTATATTGAAATAGTTTTTCAACTCCGTTTGAATCGGTTACAAAAAGCTGCAAAGTTGTTATCAGTTCTTGTTCTTGTGGAACTGGGTCTGATTTTTTTGAACATGAAAAAAAAGTGAAAACTGAAATTAGAATTGCGGTGCTAAATAAGAATAATTTTTTCATTGTTATTTTTTTTATTTGATTTGATTTGGAAAGGAATTTTTAATCTAAAAGTAAAATTGGTTCCAGGTTGATTGATGAAATATCGGAAAGCGTCAAGATAGTCTCTGTAGGCTACATTGAAAATATTATTAATTTCAAACTGGATATCAACAGGCTGATTTCGCAAAAGAGTAGTGAACCCAGCTGAACCGTTGCACAAAGTATAATCGGCAGGTGGTCTTGGAAAATCAATTTGGTCAAAATTTCTAGGAATTCTTGTTTGCCTTGCCACGAACTGAATTTGAAATTCTGCAAAAAGATTTTGCAAAGATTGATGGAATGAATGACTATAACGCAAATTCCAACTTACTCTGTCTGAAGGCATTAGAATCAACCAATCATTTTGGCTAACATTCCTAGCTCTTAGGATGGAAGCTTTTGCAAGTGAGCGCCAATGCTGATTCCATTCATAGCCCAAAGTACAATCAAATCCATTGAGCCAAGCATCGGTTTGTTGGTAATTGAAGGTTTTGAAATACCCTCTAATGGTCAGTAAATCAGCACCTGGTTCAAGATATATAAAATCTTGTATCCATTGACTGTAAAGGGTTGTCTGTAATTGAAATTTATTTCCCCATTCAAAATTGACATTTATATTGACACCATTGGATTGTTCTGGTTTCAATTGTTTGTTGCCATATTCAATCCTTGCAGCGCCTTGGTGAAAGCCTGAACTATACAGTTCATTTGCTTGCGGAGCGCGCCAAGCTTTTGAAAGGGTTGACGAAATTTCCCATCCATATGGAAAATGGTACTGACCACCAATTGTTGCAGAAATATTGTGAAAAGTTGGGGTGTATTTCACTTTGTGTTGGTCGTTTCCTTCAAAATTGGTGACATCATATTGTTTTACATCATAACGAGCACCTGCTTCAAATTGCCAATTGTTTTTCTTCCATTTTTCAATCCCATACATTGCTAATGAAATAGATTGGTATAAAGGAATAAATAATCTATCTCCATTTTCAAAAGCGTTGTTTTGATATTGACCATCGATACCTGTTTGAGTTTTCCAGTTTTTCCATTCTTTTGATGAAAAATTAAGGTTGAGACTGTGTGTAGTTAAAGTCAAATTGAGTTGCGCTTTATTAGTTGCCACTCTGGTTAGGTCAAATTCTTGCCTGAAATTTTGTTGCATTCCATAAGTCAATTGCCAAATACCCAAATGGTTTTCAACAGTAATTTTTGATTTGAGCAAATCATGAAATACCATTTGTTTTGGTCTTTTGATATCATAGCTGAAATTGGCTTCTATCAAAGGTTTTGGACTATTTATCGCTAGGTGCAAGTCTTGTTGATTACCAGTATGGCTTCCTGTATAAATGCCTAGTTCAGTTTGAAAATGACTATAGAACATTTCAGCATTGAAATGCGCTTTTTTATAGATAAAGGTTTAAGAAAAGTTGGCTTCGTTCATTCCTGTATTGTCCACCCAATGATTGGGAATTCTATAATTTCCAGCTTGTTTCATGCTTCCTTGAAATCTCATGGAAAGACCTTTAATATTATTGCTAGTATGGTCGATTCTCAAGGCTCCCACACCCATTCGATTGTTAGAGGAAGCTGCAAGATGTAATGTGCCATTCCAGCCGTGTTCTGTGGAAATTTCCTGAGGTTCAATGACAATCACACCTGCTAAAGCATCCGTACCATATTGTACTCCGGCTACGCCTTTCACCAATGTGATTTTACCAGCCGAGAAGGGGTCAATGTTAGGTGCATGTTCAGCTCCCCATTGTTGGTCTTCTTGTTTGATGCCGTTGTTTAAAGTTGCAATTCGATTGCTGTGCATGCCATGAATGATAGGCTTACTTATCGTTGCACCATTGCCCAAAGCATTAACGCCATTAATCTGTTGTAACAACTGGGTTATGGTTTTACCCGATTGTGCACTTATTTCATCTGCACTAAGCTGTTCGGATGATTGAATCAACTTGGCATGTCTTTCTTCTTTGATGACAACTTCATCAAGATTTTCAGCATCGTGCTTTATTTTAAAAGTCAAATTGGTGTTTTGAAATACCTTAATTTTTTGCACAAAAGAAGCATAGCCAAAGCTGTGTAGGTGAATTGTATATTCATTTGTACACAAATTTTTAAAAACTACATTGCCCTTTTCATCAGTGGATTGCGACAATTTCAATTCTTCGATGTAAACAACTGCAGGATGAATGGATTCTTGTGTATGTTGTTCCACAAATTGCAAAGTCAGTTCAAAAGAACAATTTTCTTGAGCAACAGTTTTGAATGTTAACAGCAACAACAAACCCAATAAAAAATAACTACATCTAATATACATGCAGTAGCTTATTTAGGTTATAAAAATGGATTCTAATATTGGAATAATTAGCAAGTTGTTGGCGGACCTCTAAGAGAAGGAATAGAGGTAATATTGAAACAAAACGTTTCGGTTAAAGGAACTTGAAATGCTGTATATTCAGCAGTGTGAAAAAGTATTTCAGGAAAAAAAGTATTATTGATGAATGCAGGCAAAACATCATTCAAAAAATCGCAATGATGATGTTGCTTCTCGAATTGTAAACCTTCTCGATTTTCGTGCGAGTGAATTGTGTCTTTATGACCAGCAAAACCATGTACAAATTCTTTAACCGTTCCACCAAAAAGCAGAAGCAAAGAAAGCTGAACGGATAAAAGTAATTTTAGTAGTTGTTGCATCTAGGCTGCGAAGTTAATTACATTTGCTCAATTCGTAAGTTAGTATGTAGGTATATTAAATTCGAAAACTCTCTTGTGTTATAAATAATTTTATCCATGTCAAAAACTGTCAATCTTGCTATTCAAATTTTACCCCTAGGTATTCCCAAAGCACAAGCTTATGCCATCATTGATGAAGCAATTTCTTGTGTTAAAAAATCTAGTTTATCACACGTAGTTTGTCCCTTCGAAACGGTTGTGGAGGGAAGTTATGAAGAAGTGATGATTTTATTTAATGAAATGCAAAAAGTTTGTCAACAAGCGGGTGCCGAAGAATTATTAATCAATTTAAAATTGCAAAGAAATTTCAACAAAGACATTGCCATTTTAGACAAAACTGGAAAATATTTATAATTATCAATTTTTGTTAAAGCTCAGCGGATTATCAAAGTTATCTGATTGGTCTTCGTGAGTTTCGTCCAAACATTTGAAATCTTTTTCAATTAATAAATAAAGCTGTTCTCCGTTGTCTAAACCCATATAAGTGTCAAAGCCAACCACATGCGGTTTCATCCATTCTTTTGCCATTTTTTCAGGCATATAAAGCGTGATAATATTGTTACAAAAATCTGCAGAAAGTTCGTGACCCAATTTGTCAGTTCTTCTTTCTATAGCATAAGTCAAAGTTTGACTCACGAAAGCAGTTGTGGCTTCAATATAGCCTTCTTTGTCAAATCGCTCTACTTCCGATTTGCTTAGTCTGAAACGAACAGTATTGTTTTTGATTCTAATTTTCATGGGCTTTTTATTTCATTAAAAGTCTAAAGTAATAATCTTTTTTCACCACAATAAACATTCATTTTATCTGATTTTAAAAAGCCAATCAAAGTCATGTCTTGTTCCTCTGCTAGTTCAACAGCCAAACTCGAAGGTGCGCCAATTGCCACCACCACTTGAATGCCTGCCATAGCTGCTTTTTGAATTAACTCGAAACTTGCTCTTCCACTTAACAACAAAATATGTTGACTTAATGGAACTAAATTATTCATAAATGCATAGCCAATTAGTTTATCTAAAGCATTATGTCGTCCTACATCTTCTCTAAGTGCAATTAAATTTCCATCAAGGTCGAAAAGGGCAGAAGCATGAATGCCGCCTGTGCTCTGAAACATAGACTGAGCCTGTTTCATTGCTGTTGGTAATTGATAAATGATATTAGCATTAATGCTGAAAGTCTTATTATTGTTACGTTTATTATTGCTTATTGTTTTTATTGCATCAATAGATGATTTACCACAAACGCCACAAGACGAAGACGTGTAAAAATTGCGGTCTAATTGATTAATCGAAATCGAATATTCTGGCTTTAAATAAAGTGAAATATTATTGTCAACAATTTTGTTTTTATCGCATTCAAATTGATCTACATTTTTCACTATTCCTTCTGTGAATAAAAAACCAACGGCAAGTTCCTCATCATTGCCAGGCGTGCGCATTGTTACAGAAATGTTTTTGATTTGTCGGTCATTCAAATCGCCCATTTCAAGTTGAATTTGTAGCGGTTCTTCAATAGACAAAAAATCAGCAACAGTTTCAGATTGATTGCCGATAATTTTAACTATTTCTTTTTGTTTAAACATAGAGATTGATATTGGTAAATATAGGCAACTGAACCCAAAATATTAAAGATAAATGTGTTTAATGTTTAGATGAAGCAAACAATTTCAAAGACGAACAGATAATCAAAGGAATTTTATTGGTAACCTTTATATTTGCGACACTTATGCAAAAAATTCTTGTAGCCAACAGAGGAGAAATTGCTTTGCGTGTGATGCGCACCGCAAGAGAAATGGGAATCAAAACGGTAGCTGTTTATTCAGAAGCTGATAGGAACATGCCTTTTGTTCGATATGCTGATGAAGCCTATTGTATTGGTCCAGCATTGAGCGCCCAAAGTTATTTGAGAGCAGATGTGATAATTGCTACTGCAAAAAAATGTCAAGCTGATGCCATTCATCCTGGTTATGGTTTTTTGAGTGAAAATGCTTCTTTTTCCAAAGCTTGTGCTGACGCAGGTATTATTTTTATTGGACCATCGGAGCACAGCATCAACATGATGGGTAGTAAAATTGCAGCTAAGCAAGCGGCAAAGAAATTTAATGTTCCGATGGTTCCAGGAACTGAAGATCCGATTACGGATTTAGAAGAAGCTAAAGCCATTGCAATGAAGATTGGATTTCCAATTTTAGTTAAAGCTTCTGCAGGTGGTGGTGGAAAAGGGATGCGAGTTGTTAACAGTGAAAATGAATTGGAAGAGCAAATCAGAACGGCTAAAAGTGAAGCTCTGAGCGCATTTGGTGACGATGCTGTTTTTATTGAAAAGTACGTTGCCGCTCCTCGTCATATTGAAATTCAATTACTTGGTGATCAACATGGCAATTATATTTACTTGTTTGAAAGAGAATGTAGCATTCAACGCAGACATCAGAAATTAATTGAAGAAGCACCATCAAGTTGTTTGACTCAAGACATTCGTCAAGCAATGGGTGAGAGTGCAATCAACGTTGCAAGAAGTTGTAATTATTATGGAGCAGGAACTGTGGAATTTTTGGTTGACGAGGATTTGAATTACTACTTTTTAGAAATGAATACTCGTCTTCAAGTCGAACATTGCGTTTCTGAAATGATTACTGGTATAGATCTAGTTGCTGAGCAAATTAGAGTGGCAAGAGGAGAAAAATTGAGATATAAACAAGAGGATTTGAAGATTAATGGTCATTCTATCGAATTGCGTGTTTGTGCGGAAGATCCATTGAATAATTTTTTGCCAGATACTGGAAAATTAACCATGTATCAACCACCTAAAGGACCTGGCGTTCGAGTGGATGATGGATTTGAAGAAGGAATGGAAATTCCGATTTTCTACGATAGCATGATTGCAAAATTAGTAGTACATGCTGAAAATCGTGAAGCAGCAATTAATCGACTTTGCAGAGCTATTGATGAATATCATATTAAGGGAATTAAAAATACATTGAACTTCGGTAAATGGGCTGTGCAAACTGAAGCATTCCAATCAGGTAAGTTTGATACTAAATTTATTGACACTTTTTTCAAACCAGAAATGCTCCAAAATTCCAATAAAGAAGCAGAGCAAGTGGCAGCATTATTATCTTCCTATTGTTGGAGTAATCAATCTGAAGGTACTTTTTCAACACAAAATGAAGCTAGTAAAACAACATCTAATTGGAAGTTGAAAAGAAGATAATATAATTATATTCTAATATGTAAGCGTTTCAAAATGAAACGCTTTTTTCTTATGTGTGCTTTTAAGTTTAACTTATTGTTAAATTATCATTAACTTGGCTCAACAACTTTATAAAATGAAGCCATTTTTACTATTAATTAGTTTGACTTTAGTGAGTCAATTTAATAAAGCAAATGCTCAATGGTCAACTGACCCTGCAATCAACACACCAGTTTGTACAGCTACAGCAAATCAACGAGAACAACGATTATTGAAAGACGGGAAAGGTGGTGTTTATGTTGTTTGGAAAGACTATAGGACTGGAGTTTCAGACATTTATATGCAAAGGTTTGATGCATTTGGAAACCCGCTTTGGGCAAATAATGGTGTTGGAATATGTACCAATTCTGCAGATCAAAGCACACCAAATATAGTTACAGATATGCAAGGAGGCGCTATAGTTGTTTGGTCAGATTGGCGTTCTAATGTTGAGCGAGATGTTTATGCTCAGAGAATAGACTCTAACGGAAATGTGCTCTGGATGACAGATGGGATGCCCGTTACAACTAAAACCAATAGAGAGCACACACCAAAAATGGTTAGTGATGATGCTGGTGGTGCAATTATTGTTTGGGAACAACAAACTTCTGGAATGTGGGATGTTTGGGCGCAACATTTAGATGCAAATGGCAATATTCTTTGGGCAAATGGTGGTATTCCTTTGGTGACTGGAGTTGGTACCATGAACAGAAGAAATCATAAAATTGAAAAAGATGGAAATGGTGGTGCCATCATTGTTTGGCAAGATGAAAGAAGTGGGACTTTTGATATTTATGGACAAAGATTAGATGCATTTGGCAATTTGAAATGGGGTAGTTCAGGTAAAGTAATTTGCAATGCAATTGACGTTCAAAATAATCCTAAAATAGATCCAGATAGTTCAACTCATGGTGCCTACATTGCTTGGGTTGATAAACGTTCAGGGAATTCAGATATTTATGCACAAAGAATTGACTCCAATGGAAATCCGATTTGGACACCAAATGGTTTGGCAATTTGTAGTGCCGTTGGTACACAGTCTGCGGTTGATATCATGAGCAATAGCAAAACCAATGGACTTTATTTAGCATGGAAAGATAATCGAAGTGGCAACTATGATATTTATGGTCAATTCGTTGATGCCGTAGGTTCGCCTCAATGGGGTGCAGATGGCATCGTGATTTCAAATAGCCCATATGATCAACTAAATCCTAATTTAAGTAATGATGGCGGAACAGGATTGATTGTTACTTGGCAAGATTCTAGTGGCAATGGTTTTGATGTGAAAGCACAAAAAATTAACAATACAGGAAACCTACTATGGGATGCCACAGGTGCTTTGATTGCAACAGCAGTAGGCGACCAATATGATCCATGTATAGCATCAGATAGTAAAGGTGGAACAATCGTAGCATGGACTGACAAAAGAGCCGGCACAACTTCTGATATTTACATTCATCATCTCTATGCAGATGGCACTACAAGTAGTATTTCTGAATTGATAAAAGGTAAGGTTACTCTTGGTCCTAATCCTTTTAAAAATGAATTTGGATTAAGTTTTCAACTTAAAAAGAAGGAGCAAATTTCAGTCGTTATTTCTGATTTGTTGGGAAGAGATATGACTAATGCGTTTGAAATTACAATCAACCAAATTTCTGATTATGCTAAAGTGTCAGCGATATTGAAACAGGTTAATTTGATTTCAGGATTGTATTGGGTTACCATTCAGTCATCAACAGCAAAAGCTACTTTCCAATTAATGAAAGAGTAGGGAAAATCTAAATTTCATTAATAAAAAAGCCTTTAGCCAATAAATCTAAAGGCTTTTTTTATGGCAATTGATGTAATTCGAATATCAATTTTTACTTTAGCGAACATGATTGAAAATGCTTTTTTTGATACCAAATTTGAAAAAATTATTCATGCTGAAACGCCTATGAATAAAGGCGAATATGAAAATTGTCATTTCATCAACTGTGATTTTTCCAATGCCGATTTTTCGAAGTTTCGGTTTTTGGATTGTGAATTTCAGGATTGTAATTTGAGTTTAATGAAATGCCATCAAGCAATTTTTCAAGATGTGAAATTTGTGAAATGTAAAATGTTAGGCGTGCGTTTTGATACTTGTAATGAATTTGGTTTGCATTTTTCTTTTGAACAATGTCAATTGAATCACGCTTCTTTTTACCAAAGGAAATTAAAGAAAATTAGTTTTAGTCATTGTTCGCTTGAGGAAGTTGATTTTTCAATGTCCGATTTAAGCCAAGCTTCATTTGCCAATTGCAACTTATCAAAAGCAGTTTTTGAACATACAAATTTGGAAAAAGCAGATTTAAGTTCTGCATTGAATTTTTCAATTGATCCAGAAAAAAATCAAGTCAAAGGAGCGAAATTTTCAGTTTGGAACTTAGCGGGTTTGTTAGAAAAGTATCAACTTAAAATTGAAGGTTGATTGTAAACACTAACACTAATTTTAATTTTTTGCAAGTGCTAATAATTGTTGATGAATGGATAAAACTTGCGGGATTATTGCAGTTTCATCATCGTTTAGTATAATGAATTGGCAGAGCATCATTTTTTCTTTTTCGTCCATTTGTGCTGCCATTTTTTGTCTAAATGTTATTTCATCTAAATGGTCTCTTTTCATTGCTCTTTTCAATCTCAAATCTACCGGTGCTGAAATTCCAATCATATAATCCATTTCTTTATTGCTGCCAGTTTCGAAAAATAGTGCTGCTTCTTTTAAAACATAGGCTGCTTGTTGTCTGTTCATCCATTCTTGTCCAAAAGCAATGACCGCCGGGTGCACAATGGCGTTTAAAGCAGTTCTTTTCTTTTCATCTTGAAACAAAATAGATGAAAACCAACTACGATTTATTTTTCCATTGATGTAGGCTTCGGCTCCTAATAATTTGGTGATTTGTTTGACCACTTCATTATCTGTTTCCATAATTTTTTTTGCAGCTGTGTCAGCATTAAAAACAGGAATGCCAAGTGTTTCAAACACTTGGCAGACTTGCGTTTTGCCGCTTCCAATGCCTCCCGTTATACCAACTTTCAGCATTTGAAAATTATTTAGAAGCTACAGCAGTTGGTTCACTTTTCTTACGGAATGCCATTGTCATTTCCATTGAAATTGCACTGCGTTCAAAGGTCATGAAATTTCCACGGCTCACTTCAATAACGATTGTTCCATCATCATTCGCACGACTGATTATACCATGAATACCTGCGGAAGTGATAACTTTTTCTCCAACACCTAAAGACTCTGAAAACTTCTTTTGTTCTTTAGCTCTTTTAGCTTGCGGGCGAATCATAAAAAAATACATTACCACAATCATACCCACCATGATGAGTAGATTGAAAGGAAGCACAGGAGAACTTCCAGCAGCTTGCAACAATAAAGTTGATGTGTTAATTGTCATTGTATGGTTTGTTTAAATTTCTAAGTTTAAGATTAATTATTAATTATTAATTATTAGTTCTGATTTTTGCTTTCACTTCACCTTTCAAAAAAAGCATATGATTTCCTTTAGAAGAATTGGTGACAAGCGTTATGTTTTTTTCTTGATGTCCGAATTTGCCTGCTGAATTAAACTGAACTTTTATCGCACTTTTTTTACCAGGCGCTAAGGGTTCGCGAGGAAATTCTGCTACAGTACAACCGCAAGAAGCATTGGCATTACTAATAATAAGCGGTGAGTTACCACTGTTTGTGAATTCAAATGATCTAGAAATAATTTCACCTTCATTGATGGTTCCAAAATCGTATAATGTGTCAACAAAATTCATGTTAGCTAAATTCTGCAAAGCACTTGAATCGGAGTTCATCGCAGACCTTGGGTTGTTGACTAATTCTGTAGATAATTTGTCTTTTTTCTCAGTTTTTTTTGTGGCATTATTGCAACTTGAAATTGTGACTAAGAAAGCTAAAACAAGAAGTGATATTTGACGCATAATCATGTTTCCAAAAAATTATTTTCTATTTCTATCTAGTTTTCTGATTTTATTTTCTTTTTCCAATTCTTTTAAAATATTATCCAACACACCGTTCACAAATTGTCCGCTTTGTGGTGTACTGTACATTTTTGCTATTTCAATATATTCGTTGATAGTTACTTTGGTTGGAATTGTTGGGAAATAAAGTAATTCGCATAAGCCCATTCTCAACAAAAATAAATCAATTAACGCCACACGTTCTGCATCCCAATTGATAAGCTTGGGTTGAATCAATTCCATGCAAAATTCCTTTTTTTCTAAACATGTGTGCAGCAAACTAATGGCATATTCTTCTTTTTCATTGCTGATTAAAGTGCCAAAATTTACTTTTCCATTGTTTTTAAAAAAGTTGTCCATCAACATCATAGTCATTTCACTGTCGTCTTCCCAACCTGGAATTTCGTCATGAAAATATTCAATTACAGATTCATTTGCCTTAATGAGTTGATCCCAAATGAATTTAATAATATTTTTTTCAGATTTGCTTTCTCTTACTTGTAATGTGACGTATTCAGCACATTCATCTGATTTCACAAGATTAGAATAGATTTTTTTTACCCATTCTTCGTCAATTAAATGCTCAATCTTAGCGTCTTTGATGCGTTGCATGAAAATTTCATTTGACAACAGTTGCCATAAAAATGTATTTCCAGCAATTTTAGTATTTACAATTTCGTCTGCACTTGTTTTAAGATAGCGAGAAGCTTTTTGGTGAGCATCAATTTCAGCATATTGTGCCACTTTCAGGGTGTAAAATATCGAAGTTAAAAAAAGGTCTAATGAACGATTTAATTTTTCTTTCAGTAAAACATTTCCTTGCTTTTTCATCCAATCCAATGATCCGTTTTCCATTGTTTCCAATGTATATAAAGTTTGCATCACTTTAACTCGGATATTTCTTCTGCTTATCATATAATATTATAAAGAACCCTTTAAGGGGCGCAAAGGTAGGTGATTTATTGCTTTCCCGCCTTAAGAATTTGGTAAAAAAAATCCTTACTGCTTTTATGCAATAAGGATTTATATATTAATAAATAAAATTATTTATCCTGGAATTCTAGCCATGTATTTGCTCATTTCATTGAGTTGAGTTACGATTTGTTCGTTTTTAGGTTTACAAGCTTTTGCTTTATTGAAATAGTTTTTAGCACCTTTAAAATCTCTTCTTTGCATACAAATTCCAGAGAGTTGAAGGTAGGCTGTAGCCTCATTTTCTTTATCAGATAACCCTACTTTCAATGCTTTTCTAATGTGTTCGTAAGCCTCTTTCGTGTTTCCTTTTTTAAAGGAGATGGCACCTAATTGAAGATATACAGTTCCTTCATATTCTTTTTCTGGCATGCCAGTTTCAAGACTTTTGCGCAAATTGGATTCAGCCTTGTCCAAGTCATCGGTCATCGTGTTGACATTGGCTTTCAGCATGTAATAGGAAGAGCGAACTGGCTTATATAATAAATTTGAGAATTTGACTTTGTTTAAGAGTTTTTCAGCACCTTCCATATCTCCATCTTCAATATAATTTTGAATCAAAGTCATTGGGCCAATCAAAAAGTGTGCAGCAATCATAATAATTGCAATGAGAAATGGCAACCATGCTATCCACCAGCCGCCATGCATACCAAAACCCAACCACAATCCAATACAAATTAAAGCAATTGAAATGTATAATCTGTTAAATACTAAAAATTTACGTAAACCTGGTTTCATTTATTTTCAAAATTGGCTGCAAATATAGTGTATTGATAAAGGAATAACTCAGTTAAATCCAACTAATGCAACCTTCTAATTGAATTATTATTTATATGCATTTTTTTTTACGATTTATTTGAAGACCCAAATGGTTTGAGGTATATTTGTGCTTTAAAAAAAAGTATAAAATCTGTTCATATGAAAAGAGTAGTTTTGTCTTTAATGTTGTTTTTAGGTGCTGGTCAAGCTATGGCTCAATGCCCAATTGAAGTTGGTCAAAAGCAGATAAATGCTGGATTTGGTATGTCTTCATGGGGAATTCCAATTTATATCGGAGCTGATTATGGTTTTCGACCTGATATTACAGTTGGTGGCGAAATTAATACCAGAAGTTTTGATGAAACATTGTTTGCAACCAAGTATGAGCATTCAGTTACTGGAGTCATTGGAAATGCAAATTATCATTTCAGTACAATGATGGATTTACCAAGTGAATTGGATGTATATGTGGGATTAAATGTTGGTTTCTATTTGTGGAAATCAACGAATTCATATCCAGGTACACATAAATCAGGTCTTGCAGCTGGAGTTCAAGCTGGAGCGAGATATTATTTTTCTAAAAATTGGGCTGCTAACATTGAAGTGGCTGGAGGATATGCAGCACTTGGTGGAAAGTTGGGTATTTCATATAGAATTCCTAAAAAAGAAGCTATTTCAGAAGTTAAATAATTTCAAATTTAAAAACGGAAAAGGTCAATTAGTTATTTGATTGACCTTTTTTTGTTTATTGTTTGACAAAAAAATAGACCTTTCAAAAATTTTAAATTGAAAGGTCTTTATGTTAGTATTGTTTAAATTTTTTTTATTGCAACTTCGCTAACCATAGTGAAGCATTCATAAATAACTGTTTGTGAGAAAATAGCGACCAACTTGGATACAATGTGTTGTTTGCTGCTCCTGTACCATCATCCATTGGAGAACTGTCACCAACTACGAAAATTCTTCCCTGATTATATAAAGATGTAGCGCACATAACATTACTATTTCCTTGACTGCTTCCTGATTTCCATATCAAACCTTTTACATTTGAATTTTTAGATGGGACTAATGTGAAGTTTGTTCCAGCATTAAACTGAAGATTCGTAAATGACCCTTGCGAGCCGTTTAAAATTGTATTTGATGTTGAATTCGTTAGTTTGTTTGTACTCGTCTGTGAGAAATTACTTAATGCTGCAGTAATTCCAAATGGGTTATTGCTAACACCATTGTTAGTCATAAAATCATTCCATATTGCTGGTGAATCCCAACCATCGTTGTTTCTATCAGAACCAGTGTGGTCAACAATTACAAACAAGCCACCACCGTTATTTACAAAACTCAACAAAGCTTGTTTTTCAGCAGTTGTGAAACGGATATTAGGTTCATCAATTACAAATACGTCGTAGTTTTTTAAATCCTGAGGATTTGTAGCGACATTGTAGGTAATACTACCAGAAGAAGGTAATGTTTCAACGCTTTGACCTGCTTTCACCAATTCAATTCCCCAACTAGATAAAGCACCAGTCCAATAAGTTTCTCCAGTTGTCGAAGTTACTGTAGATTGAAGTGGAGTAGGGAAACGGAGTGGATTATAATTGTCTTGATCGATAACCCAATCAGCGTTACCAGCAGTTTCATCTTTCGTATTATCGAATAAGAATTTCTTTTTTACTAGAGTTGTTTTAGCTGCAATTGAAACAGTTTCTGGATTTGGGCAACTATGATTTTTTGAACATGAGCTAACTATCAAACTTGCTGCAAAAAGTGTTATAATAAATGTATTTTTATTCATATAGAAAGTTTAAGTGTGAAATTAATTTATTCTAATGATTAAAACAAACTCAACGATAAAAAATGGATTTTTAAAGAAAAAGGCTGTCCAATTTGGGACAGCCTTTCAATTTGATTAATATAATTTTTTAAGCATTTACTGCTTTTTGAACAAGTTCAGCAGCTTCACTCAATAAGATGGCAGATTGTACTTTCAATCCACTTTCTTCAATCAATTTTTTAGCTTCACCTGCATTAGTACCTTGCAAGCGAACAATGATTGGAATATGGATATCACCTAATTTTTTGTAAGCTTCAATTACACCTGCCGCAACTCTATCGCAACGAACGATACCACCAAAAATATTGATAAGGATTGCTTTTACATTAGGGTCTTTAAGAATAATTCTAAAACCAGCTTCAACAGTTTGTGCATTCGCAGAACCGCCGACATCTAAGAAGTTTGCAGGTTCGCCACCAGCAAGTTTAATCATATCCATAGTAGCCATCGCTAAACCGGCACCGTTAACCATGCAACCCACATTTCCATCAAGTTTCACGTAGTTTAAGTTATGCTCACCAGCTTCAACTTCAGTTGGATCTTCTTCATTTTTGTCGCGCATGTCAGCCAAATCTTGATGACGCATTAATGCATTATCATCAACATTCATTTTACAATCAACGGCAAATATTTTATCGTCAGCTGATTTGAACAAAGGATTGATTTCTAACATTGAGCAATCTAAACCTACATAAGCATTGTAAAGATTGGTCACAAATTTCACCATGTTTTTGAAGGCTTCACCACTCAATCCCAAGTTGAAAGCAATGTTTCTTGCTTGGAATCCTTGAAGTGCCATGTTTGGAGCAACCCATTCTTTGAAAATCTTTTCTGGAGTATGGTGTGCAACTTCTTCGATATCCATTCCACCTTCAGTAGAATACATGATAACGTTTTGTTTTTTAGCGCGATCAAGCAAAATAGAAAGATAGAATTCCTTTCTTTCACTTGGTCCATCATAGTACATGTCTTGAGCAACAAGGATTTTGTTTACAACTTTGCCTGCTGCACCAGTTTGGATGGTAATCAAAGTATTTCCTAAAATATTTTTAGCTACTTTTTCAACATCTTCAGCACTTTTAACTACTTGAACACCGTGTTGTTCTGGTGCTTCAACCATTGTGCCTTTTCCACGACCACCTGCGTGAATTTGAGCTTTCACAACTGCGAACTTAGTTCCGTTGTCTGTTGCCATTTGCTTGTACGCATTAACTGCGTCATTAATATTTTCTACCGCAATTCCTTGTTGGGTCGGTACATTGTAACGTTTTAATAACTCCTTAGCTTGGTATTCATGCAGATTCATGATGCGAAAAAATTTGCGCGAAGATAGGTCTTTAATCTTTAAAATCTACAATGAAAAAAAGCTTAAATCTAACTAATTTAAGTTTATGTTTTTTTGAATTTAAATATTTATTTAACTGATTTATTATGGATTATTTTAATATTTTTTTCCGATTTTTTTCGAACAACTATCCATTCTGATAGGTTGATTTGAAAAGGAAGATTGCCAATCTGAACAGTGCCTTTTTTATCTTTTTTACTAATTAGTGTTCCAACTTGATGATTAATTTTATTTCTCATCATGTATCCTATTTCTGGAATTCCGCCAACTACTTCAAATTGTTTATCTGCTTTTTTGGCAGCTGCTTGATTTCCTTCTACTTGTTTTTTTCGAAACAATACTGTTTCAGCAGATTTTATAACTTCTTGTTTGTTGTCGGTTTTTTTCCAGTCATGAATGATTTGTTTGAATTTTCTTTCCATATCACGCAAATAATCCAGTTCTTCTTTTTTGATTTTGTTCTGAAGTTTAAGTGTTTCAAAGTGTTGTTTTAATTTCTCCTTATTGGTCAGCTCTTCATACTTAATTTTTAGTTTTTCATTGTGTTCAAGCAGTTGTTCCAATTGTTTTTCTTTGTCTGTGAGTCGAACACTTTGTTGTTCGGTTTGCAAGAGCATTTTATCAAGTTTGAAATGTCCTCTGTCTGTGATTTGTTGTGCTCTTTGGATTATTTTTTCGGGCAAACCTGTTCTTTGTGCAATCGCAAACGTATAAGAACTTCCAGGTTTTCCAATAGCTAATTGGTATAAAGGCTCTAGTTTTTCTTCATCAAATGTTTTTCTAACTGAATAACAATATCCTTCTAAATTATTTTTAGCTTCTACTCTAGCAGCATTTCTTTCATCTTCTTCTTTAAATTGTTCAGCTTCTTTTACTTTTCTT
>CAZNVQ010000003.1:19840-43192 GCA_964576425.1 uncultured Flavipsychrobacter sp.
ATAGCTTCTGCAAAAGCACCACCAAGATTGGGATCAGATCCGCTACCTAATTCATCAATAAAAAATAGGGTTTTCCCATTCGCAAAATCCATGAAATATTTCATGTCACGAAGATGCGCGCTGTAGGTACTCAATTCATGTTCGATACTTTGTGTGTCGCCAATATGAATCATCAATTGTTTGAAAATTCCAAACTCACTATTACTGTCTACAGGAACAAGCAAACCCGATTGCACCATGAGTTGTAGGAGTCCAAGTGTTTTCATGGTTACTGTTTTTCCGCCAGCATTTGGACCACTAATAATGAGAATTCTATTTTGCCTGTTTATTTGAATGTTGGTTGGAAAAGTTGGTTTACCAGCTTGTTGATTATGCAATAATAAAAGTGGATGAAAAGCTTTAATCAAATGACATCCTGGATGAGGACTAATTCTTGGCATTTGTCCATTCATGTCTTTGGCTAGCAATGCTTTTGCTCGGATGAAATCATAAATCCCAACAAGATGATAATAGCTGTCCAATTCGGGATGAAATGATGATAAAGTAGCGGTTGTGTGTAATAAAATTTGATGAATCTCTCTGCTTTCTGCACGTTCTAAACTGAAAATTTCATTGTTGAGTTCAATAACTTCTTCGGGTTCAATGAAAGTAGTTCTACTTGATTCACTTTCACCGTGCAAAATACCTTTTACCACACGTTTATATTCTGCGGCAACAGCAACTGTTCTTCTTCCATTTAAGAAACTTTCAGAGATGTCAGCCAAATATCCTTGCTTACTTAATTTACGTAGTATTCCTTCAAAAACCCTTCTCAGTTCATTTCTTTTTTTGCTCAGTTCATTTCTTATTTTTTGTAACTCAGGACTAGCGTTATCACGCACATTTCCATTTTCGTCTACAACAGCATCTACAATTTCTTTGATAGCTTTTTCATAACTAATTTTTTCAGCAACAGCTCTTAAATGTGGAAACAATTCATTATGCCTTTTGAACCAATTGAAAATATCCTTGATGGTTTCAGCCAAAGCAGATAAGCTTTTTAATTGTTCACCTGAAAGAACAGCACCTTGAAGCCTTAATAACTTAAGTTCTTTTTCAATATTTTTAGTGAAATCATTAGGAAAATAATCGGTTCCAGACAGTGTAAACCTAAATTCTTCAGTTTGCAAAAGTGCTTGATTGAGGTACTCGATTTTGGTGTGAAATCTCAGGTTTTCCACTCTTGACCTAGCACTGTCAGTACGACATTTGCGTTGAAGTAGTTCTTTAATTTTATTAAATTCAAGTGATTCCGCAGCATTTGCTGGGTAAATGTGCATCATGTTTTCAAGCTATCTTAAAGAACAAAGTTAACATTCGGTTGTGTGGAAATGTTGTTGACTCCATAATCCAATCCCCAAAAAAAAACCGACTCCTTTTGAGGAATCGGTTTGGGGTTTTAAAATATAGGTTTAGAGTGACTTCCATTGAATTTTGAAGTTATTAAAACTTCCTTTAACAACACTATTATCGAGAGAGTCCATATTTGTGCCAGTATTGAATGTTCTTCTGCGGCTAACATTAAAAGAAAAATGTCCACTCATTGTGCTGTCAGTGATGCTTGTTGCAATTATGTAACTTCCTGGTTGAGTTCCAGTAGATGAATATCGGTACATGTCCACATCTGCAATGTTTGGTACAAAATACATGCTATCATCTGTAACATACATGGTATCATCAACAATCAATCTTTTTCTGAAATTAAATCCTAGAGCAATTGTGTCGTTGCTTATTTGTAAAGTTCCTTTGAAAAGGTTTGTGTTTACATAATGTGTTTTGTAAGTGATGCTTGTGTTACAAGCATTTAAAATATAGGTTTCATTTTTACCATAATAATCACTGACAAAATTAAGATAACCAAAGCCGCTTTCTGTCAAACACGCAGGAGGAATTGCCGGTGGTTCAGGAATTTCGTATTGTGTACAGGCACTTAAAAGCAGTAAAAGTGGTAAGATTTTTTTCATAAAAACGCTAAAATTTTACAAAATAATAGGGGTACTGAGTATGGTCAAAACTAGAAAAACTTTTTGTATTTAAATAATTTTCAAACCAATTTTTTTTCACAACCGATGTTTCAAATCAAAATTATAATAAATGTTTATCTTTTTGAAAAGAATATGTCGCAAAATTGTCATTATTTGACAAAAAACAATTTGAGTTTGGCTCTTTTACAAATTGTAATGGTAATTTAGTCCACTTTAATTCATAGTATGAAATTTAATAATAGGTTTTTATTGTTTATTTTCTCTTTCTTGACCCATTCTGCATTTGCGCAGCAGCCTTGCGTAACTGATGATGTTTTTCGTAAAAGCTTAATTAACCACCCTGAAATAGCTCATAACGAACAACTATTAGAGCAAAAAATCAAGGCTCAATTGAAGGCTATTGATTTGCTTAGGTATGCCAAAACAACTGCCGATACTGTGTTTTATGATGTTCCTATTGTGGTACACATTGTTCATGATTTTGGAACTGAATATTTTACTGATGATGCAGTTTTTAACGCTTTTAATAATTGGTCAGATGCTTTTCTAGCTAAAAACTCAGATACAGCTGAGGTAATTGCTCCTTTTAAACCATATATTGGAAATGCTCGAATTCGTTTGCGCTTAGCTTCAAAAGATCCTAATGGGAATCCAACCAAAGGAATAACTCGCAATAGAAGTTATTTAACAATTAACGCTAGCGACGAGGCTAAATTAGAGTCTTGGCCGAACAATCGATATATTAATATTTGGTTTATAAATAAGTTTTCTGCTGATCATTCAGGCGCTGCAGCTTACGCTTATTATCCTTCCTCAGGCGCATGGATGCCTTATTATGATGTTGTAATTGCTTTAGCTTCTTATCTTGATAATGGTAAAACCATACCGCATGAATTGGGTCATGTGTTGAATCTTCAACATGTTTGGGGAAATACAAATGCTCCTGATGTTGCTTGTGGTGATGACCAAGTAGCTGATACACCTCCAACAAAAGGTCATTTACCGTCAGGATGTGCACCTGCGGCGATTTATGACACAACATGTGCGACAGGTTATGTAGTCAATTCAGGCTCTGGAATTATCAACTACCCAGATACAACAAATGCACAAAACATTATGGATTATACTTATTGTCATCGCATGTTTACAAAGGGACAAGTAACTAGAATGAGAGCTGCATTGACAAGTAATGTTGCTGGAAGAAATAATCTTTACACGACTTCAAACCTTTCCACAACAGGTGCTTTGTCTCAAAGACCAGATTTACCTCCTGTTGCTGCTTTTTCAATTGAAAAGTCAACTTTTGCAAGTGAAAGAAGTTATTTTCTTTGTGCAAACAGCGCCACAAAATTTGTTTTCAGAAATAGAAGTTGGAACGATACAATTACTGATGTAGAATGGACATTCTCTAACCAAGCCGAAGTGAGCAATACCAATAATTTGAATTTTATTAATAATCAATTCAAACAACCAGGTTGGGTGACGTTGACGATGAAAGCAACTGGTAACAATAGTGGTTCAACTACACTAACTAATACTCAATCTGTTTATGTTGCAGATACGAACATGATTTTACCAGCAGGTTATTGGCAACATTTTGCTACTGCTGACGACCACAGCAATTGGCCAACTTTCAACTATTATGAAAATAATTTCAAATGGGAATGGTATCAAGGAAAAGGAGTGGGAGACAATGGCTGTATGCGTTATCGATCTTTTGATTACAGAAGCTCACCAATTAATATGTCAGGAACACCAGAGGGCGATTACGACGATATGGTTACCCCAGGATTTGATGTCTCAGGTTATAATGGCAGTAATTTGAATTTAAACTTTTATACAACAGGCGCATATTTAGGGTCAACTTTTGCAACTGATTCTATGCAAATCATGGTGAGCACAGATTGTGGAAGAATTTGGAAACGAATAGCAAGCTTAACAGGTAATAATCTTGCTTCAGTAAGCACTACTTCGGAATATGTTCCAAATGCAAATACGGTTTGGAAGCCTCAAACTATAGCTGTTTCATCCAATTTGCTGACCAACACAAAATTGTTTTTCAAGTTTAGATATTTCCCAACTGTAAAAGGGAACAATTTGTATTTCGACAAGTTTTCATTAACCCCATTTACAACTGAAGTCAACGAGGTAGCAACACTTGAAAAAGCATTACAAATTTATCCCAATCCAGCTTCTGACCAAGTTTCCGTTGCATTTCAATCTGGAATTGATGGCAATGTATCTATTCGTATTTCAGACATGATGGGCAATATTGTTGTTCAATCCGAATCTTCGGAAACGCCTCAAACATTGGTGGTAAAACCATTAAAATTGCAACATTTGTCTAATGGAATGTATTTCTTAAACATCAATGTTTCTGGAAAGCATTTTGTTGAAAAGTTATTTATATTCAGATAGTTTCTATATTATTTTTTATAGTTAAAGGATTAAAATTGGAGTGGTAATGTTGCCATTCCTTTTTTTTGCTTCATCATAACCGCAATGAATAATTATCTTGCGGAAGTTTAAAATCAGATTATGTATCGCACACATACTTGTGGCGCATTGCGTCAAGAACATGTTGGTCAGGAAGTAACACTTTCGGGTTGGGTTCAAACGGTTAGAAAATTTGGTAGCATCACTTTTGTTGATTTGAGAGATCGATATGGCATCACTCAATTGTATTTTAATGAACAACTTAATAATAGATTGGATGAAACACCAATTGGAAGAGAATATGTGTTGCAAACCAAGGGCAAAGTGGTGGAACGCAGCAACAAAAATCCAAAATTAGCTACAGGTGATATTGAAATTGAAGTGACGGATTTTGCCATCATGAATATCGCATCTACTCCACCTTTCACAATTGAGGAAGACACAGATGGAGGAGATGAATTGCGCATGAAATACCGTTATCTTGACTTGCGTCGTCCTTCCTTGAAGAGAAATTTAGAACTGCGTTACCAAGTTAATCGTGAGGTTCGTAAATACCTAGATGCTCAAGGATTTTGGGATATTGAAACACCGTTTTTAATTAAGTCAACACCAGAAGGTGCTAGAGATTTTATTGTTCCTTCGCGAATGAATGAAGGTGAATTTTATGCATTGCCACAAAGTCCACAAACGTTCAAACAATTATTGATGGTGAGTGGATATGATCGTTATTTTCAAATCGTGAAATGCTTTAGAGACGAGGATTTGAGAGCCGATCGCCAACCAGAATTTACACAGATAGATTGTGAAATGGCCTTTGTGGAACAAGAAGATATTTTACAAACTTTTGAAGGCTTATTCAAGCACGTTTTCATAGAAGTGAAAGGCAAAGAAATCACTGAAACTTTTCCACGAATGACATGGGAAGATGCAATGTGGCATTTTGGTAATGACAAACCGGATTTGCGTTTTGACATGAAAATTCAAAACCTAAAAGTCAATCAAAAAAATTATTGTTCTGTACTTGAATCAGTTGATTTCAAAGTGACGCAAGAAGCTGAAACCGTGCTTGCTATTGCAGTTCCCGGAGCAGCAGAATATACGCGTAAACAAACTGATGAATTGACCGACTGGGTGAAGCGACCACAAATCGGAATGACTGGATTATTATTCATCAAATACAATAATGATGGGTCGTTGAAAAGCAGTGTGGATAAGTTTTTCAACGAATCGCAACAAAAAGAAATTGCAGAACAATGTGGTGCAAAAGCTGGTGATTTAATTTTGATTTTGGCAGGTAAAGAGACAAGAACCCGTAAAGCCATGAGTGAATTAAGATTGGAAATGGGCAATCGTTTAGGACTTAGAAATCCTGATGATTACAAACCATTATGGGTTATTGATTTTCCACTTTTTGAACTAGATGAAGAAGCCAACAGATGGGTAGCTCGTCATCATCCTTTCACGGCTCCAAAACCAGATCAAATTGAGCTCATGAATCAACCAGAAAAGTATGGTGAAATCAAAGCCAATGCCTATGACATAGTGTTGAATGGTACTGAAATTGGAGGAGGTTCCATTCGTATTTTTCAACGCGATATGCAAGAAAAAATGTTTGCTGCATTAGGAATGGATAAAGAAGAAGCACAAGAAAAATTTGGTTTTTTATTGGGTGCTTTTGAATATGGTGCTCCTCCTCATGGCGGTATTGCTTTTGGTTTAGACCGTTTGTGTTCTTTGCTTGGAGGACAAGAATCTATTCGTGATTTTATTGCTTTCCCTAAAAACAATTCGGGTAGAGACGTGATGCTTGATGCGCCATCAGCCGTTGATCAACATCAATTGGATGAACTGAAATTGAAACTGAATTTATAAATCTAAAATTTGAAATGAAAAACCTCGCCAAAGTGCGGGGTTTTTGTTTTGTAGCAACTATTGAAATGCTTGAAAAATTAGATTTTATTTTGAAACAACAATTCAAGTATAATTCTATTATTTTAGCCGCATGAAGGTACTCATCATACGTTTTTCATCAATTGGTGATATCGTGTTGACCACACCAATTGTTCGATGTGTAAAGCAGCAAATTCCAAATTGTGAAGTGCATTTTCTGACCAAGAGTTTTTTCAGCCCCGTGATTGCTGCAAATCCTCATATAGATAAATTGCATTTGTTGGAAAACGATTTGAATGCTTTGATTGAAGATTTGAAAAATGAACAATTTGATTATGTTATTGATTTACATCATAACTTAAGGACAAAAAGGGTCAAACGAGCATTGAAAGTACCTGCTTTTGCTTTTAATAAATTGAATGTAAAGAAATGGCTTTTAGTGAATTTCAAAATAAACTTAATGCCAGACAGTAGTATTGTGGAGCGTTATTTTGAAACAGTTTCCACATTGGGTGTTAAAAATGATGGTAAGGGGCTTGATTATTATATTGATGAAAAATATAAAATAACTAATCAAGATTTACCTATGAGCCATTGGGTGGGTTATGTGGGTTGTGTCATAGGTGGTTCCTATCCAACGAAGCAATTTCCTATTGAAAAATGGAAAGCATTGATTGAATTAATTCCGTACCCTATTATTCTTTTGGGTGGACCAGACGACAAAGCAGCAGGGGATATGATTGCTGAAATTGATCCAATTAGGGTTTATAATTCATGTGGTAAATTTAACTTGAGTGAATCGGCTCTATTGGTGAAACAAGCTAGACTGATTGTCACCAATGACACTGGTTTGATGCATATTGCTGCGGCTTTTCAAAAGCAAATTATTTCTATATGGGGAAATACTTCACCAGAAATGGGCATGTTTCCATATTTTGGCAATAACAATATAAATTCTAATCCTTCTGATAAAAATCATATATTTGAAAACACTAAATTAAGTTGTCATCCATGTAGCAAACTTGGTCATAAAAAGTGTCCGAAGTCACACTTCAGATGTATGAATGAAATAAATCTTACTGAAATGGCGGTCTTAGTTAAAAAAATATGGCATTAACCCAACTTTGAAACACAGTAATAAGTCTTATTTTGAAGTTGGTTCATAAAAATCATGATTATACTTCCACATTCGTTGGAGAAGTAAATTCGAATGTTTATATTTGTTTCCAATGCTCATTAAATTTTAATAAATGATGTTTAAGAAATTGTATTCATTTTTATTGTTGACATGTCTTTTAATGCTTGGAACAAATTCTGAGGTTAAAGCAACACATGCTGCTGGTGCTGAAATTACCTACGAATGGATTAGCGGTTCGACATATAAAATTATTTATACATTTTATCGTTCATGCGCACCTGGTGCAACTGCTGAGCCATCTACTGTAAGTTGTTGTTATTATGCAACTTGTGGAGGACCATCTTACACTGTTACTTTAACTAAAATCCCTGGTGTGAATGGCACAGAAGTAGGAACTGGATGCCCAGGTTATCCTTCACAATGTTCTGGTGGAACGAATCCTGGCTACCGTGAATGGAAATATTCAGGTACTGTTACTTTACCATCTCAATGTAATTTTTGGCGTTTTTATGTTTCCGTTAATGCTAGAAACAATGCCATAACAAACTTGACAAATCCTGGTGGGACTGAATTGTATGTTGAAACTACATTTGATAACCAAGCTGCACAAGGTAATTCATCACCTTATTTTACTGTAAAGCCTATTAGTTATATGTGTATTAATTCACCTTACACATTTAACAACGGTGCAGTAGATCCTAATGGAGATTCTTTGTCTTATGAGCAAATCATGCCAATGGGTGCTGCTGGTACAACTGGATGTGCTGCTGGTGCAGTTGCTCCTAATACAAATTTCAATCAACCGGTTGGAAACCCTACTTTTTTTAATCTTACAAACAATCCTTTAAGTACAAATAACACTTACAATCTTAATGCATCTACTGGAAGTGTAACTTTTACACCTAATGCTCAACAAATTGCAGTAATTGCAATTAGAGTAAAAGAATGGAGGAATGGCCAGTTGATTGGATCGATTGTGCGTGACATGCAATATGTGGTTTTGAATTGCACAAGTGTTCCACCAAATTTTGCTACAGATACTACAACATTAACTGGAGTACAAATGGTTAATGGTCAAGTTCAAGGATGTGCTAATCAACCCTTTAATTTTTGTTTCAATATAAATTCATCAAATCCAGCTGCTGTTTTAGTGGCTTCTGCTAATAATGCTACAATTGCAACTGGTTCAACAATTACTTATACAGGTGCTGGAACAGCTAATGTTCAAGGATGTTTTTCTTGGAATCCAACTGCTGCAGATACTGGTTTGAAAGTATTGAGTGTTACGGTTAAAGATTCTACATGTACACCTCCGGGAATATTGTTAGCACAAACTTTTACTATTCCTTTATACGTTTGGGGTCCAACAATTGCAGGTCCAGATACTGCAATATGTAGTATAGATTCTATTCAATTGTGGGCTAAGGGTGGTTTGACCTATTCTTGGTCAGTTTTACCAAGTGGTTCGCCAATTACAAGTTTGAGTTGCATTAATTGTAAAAATCCTGTTGTAACTCCAACTGTATCAACAAAATATGTGGTGACATCAACTTCAGGAAATAATATTTGTAATAAGCATATTGACACAGTAGATGTTCAAGTATTACCACCACCTAACTTCACTTTAGGTCCAGATGTAACTACATGTAAAGGTGATAGTATGCAGTTGAATGTTAACTTAAATGCAGCACCAAACACTACATATCAGATTTCTTGGTTTCCTAGTACTTGGTTGAGCAGTGACACCATCAAAAATCCGATAATCAAACCATTGCGTGATACAACTTATGTTGTAACTATAGTGCCAAATGGTGATGGTCAATGTGGAGGCAGAGATACACTAAATGTTAATGTGTTGCGAGGGTTTACGATTTACAACAAAGACACTGCAATTTGTAAAGGGCAATCTGTTCAAATTCAAGGTTTAGGCGAAACTGAATATTTGTATACATGGCAACCATTGATTGGTGTAGGTAATCCTTCAATTATAAATCCATTGATTACACCTGATACCTCAAGATTATACACTATAACAGCTTCTTATCTAGGTTGTACGGATAGTGTTCAGAAAATATTTATTGATGTTCAGCCAATACCTAACGTATTTGTTGGAGCAGACAAAACATTGTGCCTTGGTGATACAGTTCACTTACAAGGACAAGTTAATCCTTCATCGTATCCATTCTACACTTATTCATGGACACCTGCTGGAGGGTTGAATATTCCAAATATAATAAATCCAATATTTACTGCTTTAAATACTACAAATCTTACATTAACAGTTAAAACACCGGCTGGATGTACTGGTTCAGATGACGCTAAGTTTACTGTAATCAAGAGTGATTTCATTAATATGTCACTGGATACAGCAATTTGTCCAAGAGATACAGCTAATATTCGTGCACTAGGAGGCTCAATTGCTACTTTAGTTTGGACTCCTAACATTTATATGAAGGATTCAACACTAGGTAATAATAAAGTTTGGCCTGTAACAAGCACAACTTATACTGTTATTGCTCGCGACACCAACTATTGTTTAGATACTGCAATTGTTACAGTTGAAGTAAAACCGCAAGCTGTTGTTTATCTTCCAGATTCTGTACGTATTTACCCTGGAGATTCATATCAAATGGATCCTGGTGGAAACGGATTGTATTACCAATGGTTCCCACCTGCAGGTTTATCAGCAACAAATGTTGCCAATCCAATTGCGACACCTAATGTAAACACAAGATATTTTGTTCGTGCATTTACCGAGTTTGGTTGTCCTTCAATAGATTCGATTGATGTGATGGTTTCTTATGATTCTTATTTAGATGTACCAAATGCATTTACGCCAGGAAACAATGCAAACAGCACGGCACACATAGTACATTTGGGTAATGCAACTTTAAAAACATTCGCTATATTCAATCGTTGGGGACAAAAAGTTTTTGAAACATCCGATATTAATGAAGGATGGGATGGAACACTTGGAGGAAAACCACAACCAATGGGCGTTTATGTCTATGTTGTTGAAGCGGTGACGCCAACTGGTAGAAAATTTGTGAAACAAGGTAACATTACATTAATTAGATAAACTAACCCCACATAACTATTAATTTTAAAAAGTAAAAGTCAAACAATATGGTCGCTAATTTTAAATCGTTTAAAAGACTTAGTCTGAGCTTGATGGTTGTTATACTTTGTTTATTCTCAAACAAGGTATCAGCATCACACGTAGCCGCAGCTGACCTTTATGTAGATTACATTGGAACAGGTCCCAATGAATTTAAATATCGAATTACTTTAGTGTTATTCAAAGCTTGTGAACCTAACAATGCTGGTTTAACAACTAGTGAAACTGTATATTGGACATCAAGTTGTATGGGATCTGGTGCTTGTGGACAAAGAGCGTTACCAATGGTTCAAGGTCCAGATACTTTGGATCAATTGTGCGATACATTCAAATCTCAAAACTCTTGCAGAATTCCATCGTCCATTTTCCCAGGATTTGAGCGTAGAATATATAGTGATACCATAACCCTCCAAATGGCTTGTAACGATTGGCGTTTTTGGTGGTCACTATGCTGTAGAAATAATGCGATTGCTAACTACACTGGAGCGAGCGGAGCTTCTATGTACATTGAAGCAGGCTTGAATAATGCTGCTAAATGGAATAATAGTACACCAAGATTCTTAATTAATCCTATTCCATACTTATGTAAAGAGCAACCTGCATTTTTCTTGAATGGTCCTTTTGATCCTAACAATGATTCTTTGGTTTCATTGAATATGCAAGCTAACACCGTTGCTGGTGGAGGTTGCACTGCTACTGGGCAAATCATTCAATTCCAACCTCCTTTTGTTTTATCGAATCCATTACCAACATCTGCTCCTTATTCTGTTAATCCTAATACAGCAACTGCAACATTTAAACCTACAACAATCGGTAAATATGTGTTGGCATTTAGATGCAATGAATATGATAGAAACTCAGGTACTTTATTAGGTTACATTACACGAGATGTTCAGTTATCTGTTTTGAACTGTAATGCACCTCCACCATCAATTGATTCTGTACCAACTCAATTGACAAACACTTATTTAGCATCAACAACATCGGGGGATAAATATTTAATTGCAACTCCAGATTGTCCAATGACATTTAAAGTTAAAGGTCAGTCTAACTCTGTTTCCAATAAATTGTATATGTCAGCTAACAACGGAATGGTAATTCCAACTTCTAACTTTACTGTTACAGGTCAAGGAACTAGTTCCCCTCAAGGTACTTTTACTTGGACACCTACTGCTGCCAATATTGGAGATTATACATTAATTATCACCGTTAAAGATTCAACATGTAATAACACACAACCAATCGTATTACCCAATTTCTTAGTTGTATTTATTAAAGTTGTTCAGCCAGTTAATGCTGGACCAGATGGAAGAATATGCGTTTTAGATGGAATCCCTTGGCAGTTCAATGTAACTGGTCCTAACAACGTACCTTATACTTGGACATCTGTAACTGGTGGTGCACCAATTGGTCTTAGTAACCCAAATGTGAAGAATCCAACTGCTTATCCTCCATACAATTTTACTTACGTTGTTAGTACTCCAGCAATCCCTGTAGGTTGTAAAGGTTCTGATACTGTTACAGTATTCATTGATACTTCAAATAGTGTGAAGGCGACTCCAAAAAACTTTGTTCAATGTCGTCCAGGTTATGTACAATTAAACGCTGAAGGTATTGGTAATCCTCCATTGGTTAATTTAGAGTGTGGAATTACAAACACGCTACCTCCTTGTGCAACTCCTGATACTGCAACAGTTCAAAGTCAACTGCAGGGTACTACTCTTATCAATACTAATGTGAATACACCATTCCCTGCTTACAGGACAGCTAAAATTCAAATCTTACTTACAAAGAAGGATTTGTTTGATTATGGAATGAAACCAGGCACAATAAGAGGAATAGCTTTCAGAGTAACAACACCAACAGGAACTCAGTATAACAACTTTAGGATGTCAATGAAGTGTACTGATCGTGCTAAAATCAATGCACAAACAGGTTCTTTCGAACAAGGTATGATTCAGGTGTATAGTGCACCTTCCGCATTAAGCGTTACTTCTGGATGGAATTGGTTTGTTTTAGACAATCCATACAATTGGGATTCTACTAAAAACCTCATTATTGAGATTTGCTACAGCAATACCGGAACAGGTGGTGCCGCAACAATTGGTGCATTGACTACAGCTTCTGAACAAATGGCAATGTCTTGGGCAAATGCTGGAACCGCTAATATTTGTGCCAACCCTTCTATAGCTTTAGGTACAGTTTATTATTCTATTCGTCCTGAAGTAAGATTGAATTTCTGTAAAGCACCTTATGACAATTTCCATTTTGTTTGGAAACCAAGTTTATATTTGTCAGATACTACTGCGTCAAATCCATATATATACTTGAATAAGAGTACAAAAGTTCACGTTTATACAGTAGGAGGAAACGGTTGTAAAGTTCAGGACTCAGTATTTATTAAAGTACCTATACATACATTTAAAATTTGGCCAGCTGATACTACCTTCTGCGCAGGTGAATCTTTTAAAACAATTGTATCAGGTAATTTTGCCACTGTAAAATGGTTTGAGGATAAAACTTTATCATTAACTAATCCAGTGTTTCAAAATCCTACTTCATTAAATTGTACCAATTGTACAGCACCAATTGGCAAACCTTCAGTAAGCACAAATTACTATGCTGTGTTGACTGATGCCGATGGTTGTAGTGATACACTAATGATGAAAGCTATAGTTAAGCCTTTACCAAATGTGAAAATTGTTAATAACGATACCACAATCAAATACGGACAATCAGTACAATTGTTAGTTTCAGGTGCATATTTATACAGTTGGCAACCAATGTCTTCATTGACAAATCCAAACATAGTTAACCCTGTAGCAAGTCCTTCAGAGCCAACAACCTATGTTGTATATGGTGTTCACGAAAACGGATGTCGCAATTTAGATTCTGTTCATGTTAATATTGATTACAGAGACAATCTATTTGTACCATCAGCATTCACACCAAACGGTGATGGCAAAAACGATGTGTTTAAAGTAACTAACATAACTTTCCAAAGATTATTGGAATTCAGAGTATTCAACCGTTGGGGACAAGAAATTTACTCAACAAATGATCCTAAGAAAGGATGGGACGGTACTTGGAAAGGTGTTCCTCAAGACATGGGCGTTTACGAATATTTAATTCGTGTAGCTTACCCAGATGGTTTTGTAGAAACTTACAAAGGAGATATCACACTTGTAAGATAAAAGATAATGTTAAAGTGAAAAATCCCGATGATTTTAAAGTCATCGGGATTTTTTTTATTAAGATTGTTTATTCTGTAATTTGATGAATGGCTTTTATGAATAAATCAATTTCATCTTTTGTCGTGTCAAAGGAACACATTAGTCTTACTTCATGAGTATGTTCATTCCATACATAAAATGGAAATTGAGCTTGTAATAAAGGAATAATATGAGGATTCAAGGTTGCAAAAACTGCATTCGCATGAACTGGTTTTGTAATTGCAATTCCAGTGATTTTATTCAAATTTTGATAAAGATAATGTGCCATATAATTAGCATGGTTGGCAGGTTTTAGCCATAAATCATTCGATAGAATTGCCTCAAACTGAGCGGCTATAAATCTTGTTTTAGAAGCCAATTGCATCACTTGTTTTTGTCTGAAGCGCATATATTCAGCTAATTTTTTATTGAAAACCACCACAGCTTCACCATACATCATGCCTATTTTTGTTCCACCTAAAGACAAAATGTCAACACCAATATCAGTGCTCATTTCTTTCAAGCTGCAACCAACACTTGCCGCAGCATTAAAAAATCGAGCTCCATCAATATGGTAAAAGAGTTCCTGTTTTTTTGCTAAAAGTCCTATTTCTTTCAATTGTTCCAAACTGTAAACTGTTCCATATTCTGTGGATTGTGTAATCGATACCAATGCTGCATTTGCATAATGAATATCTCCTTTTCTTATTATTCTCTGTGAAATGAGTTCAGGTGTCAGTTGCCCCAAATCATTGGCAGGAATAGGAAAGAAGCGACAACCTGTAATGGTTTCTGGGGCAGACGATTCATCGCAATAAATATGGGAAGTATCAGCACAGATTACCGATTGAAATGACTGCGCTGCATTAACAATACTTAAAACATTGGCTCCTGTTCCATTGAATACAAAAAATACGGATACATCATGACCAAAAACTTCTTTAAAAAGTAAATTGGTTCTTTCAGTAATTATGTCATTTCCATAAGAAATCGCATGTTGTTCGTTGGCTTTAATCAAAGCTTCCATCACTTCTGGCAACACACCTGCATAATTATCACTAGCAAAACTTTTCATCTCTAGATTTATTTCAAACAAAAGTATTTCGTGAAATCCAAAACTGAATATTTTTAATTGAAATTGAACGCTTACCAAACTACTTGTCTCAAAAATTGCATTTAACTGCTTATTTTTGCTTATGCATGCTACAATTTCTGTTTCCTCAAAAACACAATACTATTTAGATAAAGAAGAAAAATTTGGTGCACATAACTACCATCCTTTGCCAGTAGTGCTTAATCGTGCTGATGGTGTTCATGTTTGGGATGTTGATGGCAAGAAGTATTATGATTTTCTATCTGGATACTCTGCTGTAAATCAAGGACATTGTCATCCAAAAATAATCAGGGCACTTGTTGAGCAAGCACAAAAATTAACCCTTACATCCAGAGCATTCCACAATGATTTGTTGGGTGAATATGAAGAATTCATTACTTCTTATTTTGGATATGATAAGGTTTTGCCCATGAACACAGGTGTTGAAGCCGTTGAAACAGCTTTGAAATTAGCACGCAAATGGGCATACGAAGTGAAAGGAATTCCCGAGAATAAAGCTAAAATATTAGTATGCAGCGAAAATTTTCATGGCAGAACTTTAAATGTTGTTTCTTTCAGTACTGACCCATCGTCAAGAAATAATTTTGGTCCTTTTATGCCTGGTTATGATGTTGTTAAATATAATGATTTGACAGATTTGGGTGAGGCTTTGAAAGATAATTATGTTGCAGGTTTCCTTATTGAACCAATTCAAGGTGAGGCTGGAGTAGTGGTGCCAGATGAAGGATATTTGCAAAAATCAGCTGCTATGTGTCGCGAGGCTAATGTCTTGTTTATTGCTGATGAAATTCAAACAGGACTTTCAAGGACTGGAAGAATGTTAGCATGTGACCATGAAAACGTACGTCCAGACATTCTTATTTTAGGTAAAGCACTTTCTGGAGGAACTATTCCTGTTTCCGCAGTATTGGCTGATGATGAAATAATGATGACTATAAAACCAGGGGAACACGGTTCTACATATGGCGGAAATCCACTTGCTTGTAAAGTTGCGGTAGCAGCATTGCAAGTATTGAAAGATGAAAATTTAGCGGAAAATGCTTCCATTCAAGGTGAATATTTACGTCAAGGTTTAAGAAATTTAAGCCATCCTTCTATTGCACTTGTTCGTGGTAAAGGATTGTTGAATGCAATTGTCATCAAGCATGAAAGACATGATGCAGCTTGGGATTTATGCGTTCGATTGAAAGAAAATGGCTTGTTAGCAAAACCAACTCATGGTGACAAAATTAGGTTTGCACCACCATTGACCATAACCAAAGAACAAATTGATGAATGCTTAAATATTATAAAAGAAAGTCTTAAAGTTTTAGATTAGTAATTTAACCCCTATCGATAAGATTGGGTTTTTTTTGTATGTTTTTTGTCCGTTCAAGAGTGTTTTATTGTTAAATTCATTATGTGTCAAAAACTGAGTTACAGTCAACTTTTCATTCTAGATTTTGTTTTTGTAAAAAGAAGAATTAGACTTAAATGGCAAATTATTTAATAATAGGAGCGTCTTCTGGGATTGGGCGATCATTGGCACAAGAATTATCAAATTTTGGACATCAAGTTTTTGGGACATATGCCAAGAATCCTATCGAATCTTCAGCTATATTGAACTATAATTATCTTAATATTTTAGACGAAAAACTTGATTTTTCATTTCTTCCTGAAACACTTGATGGTTTTGTTTTTTGTCCAGGAAGTATCAATTTGAAACCATTTGAGCGAATAAAAGCAGAAGATTTTATTCAAGATTTTAAGCTTCAAGTTATTGGTGCAATCAAATGTATTCAAGCTGTTTTACCAAAATTGAAACAATCAAAACAGGCTTCTATTGTTTTGTTTTCAACAGTTGCTGTTCAAACTGGATTACCATTTCACACCCAAATTGCTGCATCCAAAGGTGCAATAGAGGGTTTGGTTAGATCTTTAGCGGCTGAATTTTCACCGAAAATTAGAGTGAATGGAATTGCTCCATCATTAACCGACACCCCTTTAGCTGCTACTTTGCTCAACACAGATCAAAAACGCGAAGCAAACGCTCAACGTCATCCTTTGAAAAAAATTGGAATGCCATCTGATATAGCAAATATGGCTTCATTTTTATTATCTCCAAATTCAGGTTTTATAACAGGACAAATTTTTGCTGTTGACGGCGGTATGTCTTCAATTAGACTTTAATTGCATGTTCCACAAAAAATAAAATGGGGGCTTTTTTTATTTTTCAGTGGTTGGTAATAATATTTGGTATTATACCAAACTAAAGAAAATCGCAAAAAAACTTATCAAACACACATATATATAAATTAAAAGAAAATTTTCTACTTTTATACATAAATAGTAGTATATTAAAATATTTTTATTTTAGGACATAATAAATGTAAATATTTTATTTAATAATTTTAAATTAAACTAAATGTTTATACTTTATTTCAAAAATATATTTTATTATTTTAGTTATAAATATTGAATAATTTGATTCTTTTTATATTGTTATTCAAGACGTTAAATTATAAATAAAATAATTATATTTTTATATAAAAAAATTAAAATTTATATACTAAATATTTAGGTGAAAAATTAAATTTTCCTAATGGAGTTAACACTTATAATATCATATTACAAAGCACTTGATAAATTAAAGCTTATTTTGAAGGCTTTAAATCAACAAAGTACAAGAAATTTTGAAGTAATTATTTCTGAAGATGATAACAATTTTGAAACAATTGATTTTATTTTAAAATGCAAAGATATGTATGCATTTAAAATAACTCATATATACCAACCAAAAGATGATGGTTTTAGAAAAAATGAGATGTTGAATAAAGCCATCATTAATTCGAATACAGATAAATTGGTTTTTATTGATGGTGATTGCATACCACATAAATATTTTATTATAAATTATATTAACTCATTTAAGGAAGGGTTTATATTAGACGGAAGAGCAGTGATGCTTGACGAAAAAACAACTCATTATGTTCTAGAAACACTATCATTAAAAAGGTTAAATTTATTTTATTTACTTTTTACCAATTCTAGTTTACTTAAAAATGGTATTTATTCTCCATTCATTTCTTTAAGTTTTAAAAAGTCTGGAAGAGGTTTGGTTGGTAGAAATTGGGGTATATACAAAAAACACTTAATTGATGTGAACGGTTTTGATATGGACTATGTTCATGCTGGAGTAGGTGAAGACGTTGACATAGAATGGCGACTTAAAGCTATTGGCATCAAAACTATTCTAATGAAAAATAAATCAATTGTATATCATTTATTTCATAAAAGAGGTAGTTATGATAAAATGTTTAAACATAATTATGAACTACTTAATAATAAAAAAAAATTAAATAATATTTACTGTTTAAATGGTATCGATAAAATCATTGTTAAATAAATCACTTTATCAAAGTTATACTTATAAAGAAAATATATAATTTGTTATAAGTACTGAATTTAAAAAACTTAAAATAATTATATATTTAATTATTTTAAGTTTTTATAAATTTTATTAAACGTTTGAAACTGTTATTTGATTTTTTATTCAATTTTAAATCACATACTTTGTGTATAAAAAAACAATAAATTCATGAATAAAGGTGCTATTCGCTTATTTATAAAGCTAAATAATAAAAATTATATTCCAAAAGATATTTGTGAAATTGGTGTTTATCTACCTGAAGAATCTAATATTCTAGAATTTATTAATCAAGGTATACCAACTACATTAGTCGAAGCAGATCCTAATTATATAAATAAAATTAAAAGTTACTTTAAGGACATTAAAAATTTGACAGTTATCGAAGCAGCTGTCTTTGATTTTAATGGCATTATTGAACTTTGTAGAAGGGATTCGTCTACATTTATTAGTCAACTTGAAGCTAGCCCTGCTCTTACAAATGATAATTGCAACAAAGAAGAAACTGAAAAATTTATTGCGAAAAGTATAACTTTTAATGAAATTGATCGAGGAAACTTTGATTTAGTAAGCATCGATATTGAAGGGGCTGAATGGTTTGTATTGAAGCATATGGTAAGCAGACCTAATGTTATTTCGATTGAAACTCATGGAAAATATTACACCAACCCCAATATTAATAATATAGTAGATTGGATGTATAAGAATAATTATCAAAAATGGTACAAAGATGGAAGTGATACTGTTTATATTAAAAATGGAACTTTTAAAATCTCAACAGTAGAGAAATTACAACTCACTCTAAAGAGTTTCGCAATTTATTTAATAAAGAATAAAAAGCCTATTAAGATTTTTTTTAAATCCATAAAGTCTAAAATATTTTAAAAAATTGTTATATTATTTGTTAGAACTTAATAAATGTTTTTAGTGTAAAACTATTCAATTCAACAAAAAAAGCATGTGTTGCAGAGTATAAATTGACTTAGGGTTTTTTCGAGTAACAAAAATGCTGCAATGTTGACTAAAAACCTTTGTTTTGTTTTTTTAAATTCAAGCAAAATAAAGCAATTCAAATGTCATTACCTGTTTATGCTGTGATTGTTGCCGGAGGGCAGGGCACGAGAATGGGGCAAGCTATTCCAAAGCAGTTTTTGTTATTGCATGAAAAGCCAGTTTTGTATTACACGATAAAGGCTTTCATTGACGCTGTTTCGGACATAAGAATAATTCTTGTTTTACCGGAGCAACAAATGAGTTATTTACATATGGTTTTGACTCATTTTCATGAAAGAATAGATATTTCAGTTGTTTCTGGTGGAAATACAAGATTTCAAAGTGTGAAAAATGGATTGCAACAAGTGTCCAATAATTCAATTGTAATGGTGCACGATGGTGTAAGACCTTTGGTGGGAGCGGATTTAATACAAAGGTGTTTGCAAACAGCGCTCGAAAAGGGTAGTGCCATTCCATCGGTTTTAGTCACTGACAGCATAAGGGCAATAACAGAAAATGGCTCAGTTCCTGTTGATAGAAATCAATTGCGATCCATTCAAACTCCTCAAACTTTTCAAACTGATTTGCTTTTAGCTGCTTTTCAACAAGAGTATAATGAAAGTTTTACAGATGAAGCTACGGTTTTCGAAGCTTATGGAAAATCAGTAAATTTAGTAGAAGGCGACAAGAAGAATATTAAAATAACTACACCTGAGGATTTGACTGTGGCTAGTAATTGGTTGGAGTCAATTTCAGAGTGATTGGGGAATTATTTGTGAGCCACAACTAATTTATTAAGGCTTGGTAAGTGGTTGTATTTTTCGACAGGTTTTAAATATATTTTAATGCTTTGATATTTGTTATGTTCAATTGAAACAGAAATGAGCACTGCTGGGGAGCAACTCATCAGGGATAAATTGAACCGACGAAAATGGGAAGGTGTTCGCATTGAGAACGTCTTTCTCTTCTCCCCCCAGACATATTTATTTCAACATAAACCATCAAAACAAAAGATCTTCTTGAAAAATATACAACATAAAAGGGCTGCCCTTTTGAGACAGCCCTTTTTTAGCTTAGTTAGTATTGAAATTAAGCGATTTCAACTTCAGCACCTGCTTCAGTCAATTTAGCTTTCAAATCTTCAGCTTCAGCTTTGCTAACACCTTCTTTCACGTTCTTTGGAGCGCCATCAACTAATTCTTTAGCTTCTTTCAAGCCAAGACCAGTTAATTCTTTCACTACTTTTACAACGTTCAATTTAGAAGCACCTGCGTTTTTCAACACTACGTTGAATGCAGTTTTTTCTTCAGCAGCAGCGGCTCCACCGCCATCACCTGCGCTTACAACTACTGCAGCTGCAGCTGGCTCGATACCATAATCTGCTTTTAAAACGTCTGCCAATTCCTGTACTTCTTTTACAGTTAGGCTTACTAATTGTTCGGCTAATGCTTTTACGTCTGCCATCTTTTTACTTTTTAACCGCCTTCATTGCTTTTGCTCCGGCGGGAAGGTTAACAAATATGCCTTGTTTACACCTCAAAGGCTTTGGTTTATTTTTAAAAAAAAGTTTGTGCTTATTATTCAGCAGCAGCTACGCTCTCGCCTTTGCCTTCGTGGTGGTGCAACAAGGCAGCCAATACACGTTTTGCTGGAGATTGCAATAGACCAATAACGTCTCCGATAAGTTCGTTTTTGGTTTTGATTTTCGTAAGGTTAGACAATTGATTGTCGCCTGTGAATACTTCGCCACCGATGAAAGCTGCTTTCAACAATGGTTTGTCGCTTTTCTTGTTTTCTTTGCGGAAAGAAGAAAGAATCAAAGCTGGTTCTTTTGGACTTTCGCTGAACATCAAAGCAGTTACATTATTCAATGCACCAAATACATCGCTGTATTTTTCAGCATCAAGGCTTTCCAATGCCTTTTTAATCAAAGTGTTTTTAGCCACTTTCATTTCCACTTGCTTATCAAAGCAATGGCGACGAAGAGTGCTCACTTGTTCTACCGTCAATGATTCGGTATCTGTGATATAAAAATTGTTGTATTGGGAGAATTTCTCCTTCAACATTTCTATTACTTCATTTTTTTGAGCAGGTGTCATGTTGTTTAATTTTTTCCTTCAAGTGTGATTGTGACGTCAACTTTGGTGAAGGATTAAGTTTAAAAATGTTTTTGCTAAAATTGCTTTACTTCAAGGTTTTAAAGTAGTGTCGGTTTAGCTTACAGATTTGGTATCGATCATCAAACCTGGACTCATGGTGCTTGCCATGCTGATGCCACGAAGGTATTGACCTTTAGCGGTTGCAGGCTTCATACGAATCAAAGTGTTGATTAATTCTTGTGCGTTTTCTGCAATTTTTTCTGGAGCAAAAGATACACGACCAATTGAAGCATGGATGATACCAGCTTTATCAATTTTGAAGGCAATTTTACCACCTTTTACATCAGTTACTGCTGCTGCCACGTCGTTTGTTACCGTTCCAGTTTTAGGGTTTGGCATCAAGTTACGAGGTCCAAGAATTTTACCTAAACGACCAATTTTAGGCATTACAGATGGTGTAGCAACGATTACGTCAACTTCAGTCCAACCGCTATCGATTTTTTGAACGAATTCATCCAAACCTACATAATCAGCACCTGCTGCTTTTGCTTCTGCTTCTTTGTCAGGCGTACAAAGCACCAATACACGCTTTGTTTTACCAGTTCCGTGAGGAAGAGAAACTGTTCCACGAATAGCTTGGTCTGCCTTCTTAGGGTCAACACCAAGACGAATGTGAACATCAACTGAACTATCAAATTTAGTCAAGTTGATTGTTTTTACCATTGCAGCTGCTTCAGGTAATGTATAAACTTTATTGCTATCTAGTTTGGCTTCGATAGCCTTTCTTTTTTTAGTTAATTTAGCCATTGTTACAATGTTTTAAATAAGGTGAACCAATGGGGTTTAGTTTGCAGATGGTTTTGTACCTTCAACAGTCAAACCCATGCTGCGCGCTGTTCCTGCAACCATGCTCATGGCGCTGTCCAACTTGAAGCAATTTAAATCTGCCATTTTATCTTTAGCGATTTCTTCGATTTGAGCCCAAGTTACCTTACCTACTTTAACACGGTTAGATTCTTTTGAACCACTTTTAATGTTTGCTGCTTCCATCAACTGAACCGCTGCTGGAGGAGTTTTGATGACAAAATCAAATGATTTGTCTGTGTAAACAGTAAGTAATACAGGAAGTACCTTACCCATTTTGTCCTGTGTGCGCGCATTGAATTGCTTACAGAATTCCATGATGTTAACACCCTTGGAACCCAACGCTGGACCGATTGGTGGTGCAGGATTTGCTGCGCCGCCTTTTACCTGTAGCTTTACGTAGCCACTGATTTCTTTAGCCATTTCTTTTTTTGGTTTTAACGAGTTAATTAAAAACCTTTTTATCTTTTCAGATTCAAAGGAAACTCTCCCAAATGCAATCTTTTATAAGAGCAATATGAGAATTGAGCCGCAAAAGTACGGTTTTTAAAATATTATCCAAATTTGATTTTGGAATTTTTTGTTGGTTGTTTAAAGATATTATATGGTCAATTGGTCTAAACTTATTTTTACCAATCCTCCCATTGTGGTTGCTTTCTGAAATTCAGGGTTTTTATAATGCACGCTAAGTTCCTCACCAAGTTGTTTCACTTTTTCAGGAAAAGATATTTCAGCTTTCACCATGCATTCCATCAAGGCTTTTAAAGGAGTTCGGGCAGCTTTGGTGCGCCGAATGATGAGCGATTTTTCTTCTTGTTGGTATTGTTCAATGCTTTCTTTTGAAATTAACTCTTTCACCAAAAGCACAAGCGGGTAGTTTTCCTTGAAAAATTGGGGTAAATACATGTTTTTTCTCCCTTCAAAGCTTTGTTGGTCAAAATCAATCGCTCGAATGCGGAATTGAACTTCTTCAAAATCAGGTGTTATATCAAAAACGTAATTATACGAACGCATGTCGCCTAACAAACGAATGAAACATCGGTAATTAAATTTTACTA
>CAZNVQ010000003.1:43202-50784 GCA_964576425.1 uncultured Flavipsychrobacter sp.
CTATCCTCACTTTATTAAATTCCGGATTGTCGAGGTAAGTGCTAATAAATTAGTCGCCCGGAATGCCCGCAATATGTTCTTCTACCAATGTGGCTTCATCCACAAAATAGTTGATTCTCGCTGGTGAAAGAAAATGTTCTAGTTCCAATCCATAAAGCCTTGAAGCATCAACTCTTTTAATATAAAAATAATCGTAATTATCGTTGAAATCATTCACGATTTTTATTCTGAATGGATGCGAATTACCAAAAGTGCAATAATCTATTTTTTCAACATGCAAATGTTGGTGCACCCGACTTTGACCTTCGGTTTTGAGAATAGAATATATTTGTTTTAATCCTTCGTGTAGATTATGCGTTTCGTGACTTGAATATAAGGCTGTTTCCCATAATGTGTCTTTCCCTTTTTTGTCATAAACCGGAATTGCCGCATTAAAATGCAATAAATCATCATATTTTACGGGTAGATTTATTTTTCGTCCATAATTCTGTAAATAGGTTTTGAAATCCTCACTTACAGGGTAAAATGGTTTTTTCTTTGAAATATGAATATGTTCAGGACCTTTTGGACCGTACATGTTTATGATTTTTTAAGTCCAACGAGATGACCTTTCAAAGCGTAAAATATGATATAAATATAGCATGGAATCATCATGCCATAAGCCATTTGTTTGGATTGTATCATTTCAGCAATTTTTCCATATAAAGGTGGAAGTATGGCGCCACCAACAATGCCCATAATCAACAAAGCACTTCCTATATTAGTGAATTTCCCTAATTGATTGATGGCTAAAGGCCAAATTGCTGGCCACATCACTGAATTGGAAAATCCCAATAAAGCAAAACAAACAATTGCAGTAGTTCCTGAAGAAATTAAGGCTAATAAAACTAAAATAATACTCAGCAAAGCAGCAATAGTCAAAGCGAATTTTTGATTAATGTATTTAGGAATACAAACAATACTTAATAAATAGCCAGCAAGCAATCCGTAGCCTGTGTATGATGCAAAAGATTTAGATTCGGTCAAAGGATAACCCAAACTTTCTCCAAAACTGCTGAAAGTATCATAACTTATAACTTCTACACCAACATATAAGAATATGGCTAATGCGCCAAGTAGTAAATGTGGAAATTGCCAAATGCTTGTTTTATTTGAAATGTTGTTTTCTTTAGTTTTTTCTTCAAGTGCAACCGATGGAAGATTGAGTTTTAAAAATATCAAACCTAAAGCAACTAATGAAGCAGCAATAATATAATAAGGTGTAATCACTTTTGAAGCCAAATCACTCAAGATTATTTCTTTTTCTTGGCTAGTGGACACCAACAATTTGGCTTTGATTTCATCGGCATTGCTGAGTGTAATACTTCCTAATATATAAACAGAAACGATGCCAGCAACTTTGTTGCAAATGCCCATGATACTAATTCTTTTAGCCGCACTTTCCAAAGGACCCAAAATGGTGACATATGGATTGGAAGCGGTTTGTAGCAGTGCTAAGCCAGTGCCAATCACAAACAATCCTGTGAGAAACAAAGGATAATTTCGAGTTTGGGCAGCGGGAACAAAAAGCAATGCACCGAGTGCCATGACGAATAAGCCTACAGACATTCCATTTTTAAATCCTGTTTTTTTCAGGACAAAAGAAGAGGGGATTGCCATGAAAAAAAATGCTGCGAAAAATGCGCTTGCTACAAAATAGGATTGGGTATCTGTAAGTTCACATGCCATTTTTAAATACGGTATCAACTGACTGTTTGCCCACGTGATGAAACCGAAAATAAAAAATAGGATGCCAATGAAAAAAAGTGCACTGTTGCTTTGTGTTTTTTGATTTTGTGTCATTTGGTTTTGTTTGGGCTAAAGCACTAATTTACATTTTTTTAGCAAAGACAAGCATATGACTTCAAATGATTTGGCGATAGGCATTGATATTGGTGGCACCAATACTTCGATAGGCATTGTGGATGCGGCAGGAAATGTTTTGGAACGAAATGGTTTGAAAACTAAGCCCTACGCAACTTTTCAAGAATTTATAGATGCATTAGTTCATAAAGTAAAATTAATGATGCATCGATTTTCAAGTGCTTCATTTATAGGTGTTGGAGTTGGTGCACCAAATGGAAATTTTTATACGGGTCAAATTGTTGATGCAGCAAATTTGCCTTGGAAAGGAGTTTTGCCTTTAGCTGATTTATTGCATCAAGCCTTGCATTTGAAAGTTGTTGTTACCAATGATGCCAATGCTGCAGCTTTGGGTGAAAAACAATATGGTGTGGCAAAAGGAATCAACGATTTTATCATGGTAACGCTTGGCACAGGAATAGGCAGCGGTTTTGTTGCCAATGGTCATTTGATTTATGGTCATGACGGGTTTGCTGGCGAGTTGGGTCATACTATTGCAATCAGAAATGGTCGTCAATGTGGCTGTGGCAGGAAAGGTTGTTTGGAAACCTATGCATCAGCTTCGGGCATCGTGCGCACTGCTGAAGAATGGCTAAAAGAACAACAAGTTTCAACCATTTTAACACAACAAAATGAGCCCTTAACTTCTTATTCCATTCAGCAAGCAGCCAAAGCTGGAGATGAATTTTCAATAAAAGTTTTTGAGTTCACTGGAAAAATTCTTGGTCAATCTCTTGCAGATGCGGTGGCAATTACATCTCCAGAAATTATTGTGTTGTTTGGTGGTTTAGCAAAAGCAGGTTCACTTTTACTAGAACCCACCAAACAAGCGATGGAAGAAAATTTATTATCTATTTATCAAAACAAAATACCAATCCTGCTTTCAGCATTTGAAGAAGGTGATGCTGCTATTTTAGGTGCTGCAGCTTTGGTAGCTTAAACTTGTTATTCAATACTATATGTCTCATGGATATTTGGGATTATAACATCCTTAAATCCTTTGCGACGAAGCCTTTCACCGAATGGTTGTTGTTCGTCATACTCACCATGAACTAAAAAAATTTGATTGACCATGTTGGGATCTTGACAAGACAACCACTGACAAAGGTCTTCATAGTCACCGTGTGCACTGAGCGATTTCATTACACCAACTTGTGCTTTCACATCGAACTGAGTGCCGTGAATACTCACATGAGTTGCGCCATTTCTCAGTCTTCCACCTAGCGACATTGGCTCGCAATAACCAACAATTAAAATAGTGTTTCTTGCTTCGCTGATTACATGTTTAATATGATGTTTCACTCGACCTGCATCAGCCATTCCAGAAGCTGAAATAATGACGCACGGCTCTTTTGATGCATTGAGTTTAATGCTTTCTTCAACAGAATCAATATAAGATAGATCTTTGAATGAAAACACATCTTCATCCTGCTTTAATAATTTTTGAACATGCTTATTAAAACATTCAGGATGTTTTTTGATGATTTCTGTAATTTGAATACTTAATGGACTGTCCACAAAATAATTGATTTTAGGCAATCGTTTTTCAAGGTCAAGTCTGTTAAGTATATACAACAATTCTTGTGTACGCCCTAAACTAAAAGAAGGAATAACTAATTTACCTCTTTGTTTTACACAAGTATTTTCAATATACTCTAATAATTGGTCGGCGGCAATGGCATTCAAATCATGAAGTGAATTTCCGTAGGTGGATTCCATAATGATGCAATCTGCTTGAGGGAATTTTTCAGGCGAACGAAGAATTACATCACGATAGCGACCCACATCGCCACTGAAAGTCAACTTGGTGGTTTTCCCATTTTCTTTGATGGAAAGGTTGACAGCAGCGCTTCCTAAAATATGTCCACAATCGGTGAAAGTCAGTGTTACACCCTCCAAGATTTCAATAGGTTCGTCGTAATCAACAATATACAAATTAGGAAAAACAGCTGAAGCATCTTCTTCCGTGTACAAAGGTTTCACCAATTCTTTGTTCTCTTTATTTCTTTTATTGTTGACAAACCGCACATCACTTTCTTGAATTCTTGCGCTATCAAGCAAAAGCACTTTGGTGAGTTCAGCAGTAGCTGTGGTACACCAAATTTTACCTTCAAATCCATCTTTCACCAACTTGGGCAACAAACCTGAATGGTCGATATGAGCGTGAGAAAGCACAACCACATCCACATCACTAGGATCGAAACCCCATTCGTTGTTGAGTGTAATGGTTTCTTTACCCATGCCCTGAAACAAGCCACAATCCAACAAAATATTGGTTCCGTTGTCCAATTGAAGTAAATGTTTTGAACCTGTAACCGTTCTTGCTGCACCGTGAAATGATATTTTCATCTTTTAATAACTTTTGAATGCTTGTTGACTTAAATGAAGTACAAGTTAAGCATTTGAATTGGTCTATGTTTACATAATTTTTAAACAATTTGATTTCAGCTTGAAGCATTGATACTTTTAAAAATGGTTTACTTTAGAAGGAAAATTCGCTGCTGAAATTTGAAAAAAGCATTTGTATTTTCAAGAACTATTTGGTTATTGTCGCTCATCAGTTTGTTCACAGACATGGCAACAGAATTGTTGTATCCTGTTTTACCGATGTTTTTACAATCTGTAGGATTTTCTGTTTTAGGCATTGGTTTTTTGGAAGGCTTGGCAGAAGCCACTTCTGGACTCAGTAAAGGTTTTTTCGGGCAGCAATCAGATAGAATCGGCAAGCGAGTTCCATTCATTCAATTGGGTTATGGATTGAGTGCCCTATCAAGACCTTTGATGGTTTTAATTCCTGTTCCAATTTGGATTTTTTTCACAAGAACAATGGATAGAATGGGGAAGGGAATTCGTACAGGAGCTAGAGATGCATTGTTGTCGAGCGAAGCAACTCCTGAAACCAAAGGAAGGATTTTTGGATTTCATCGGTCGATGGATACACTTGGTGCGGTGATTGGACCACTCATAGCCATTCTTTATCTCTATTTTTACCCCAACGATTACAAAAAACTCTTTTTATTAGCCGCCATTCCAGGCGTTTTGGCAGTTTTAACTTCAGGTTTTTTAAAAGATAAAACAACGGAAATTAAAACAGAAGTTAAGTCTAAAAGAAGTTTTTGGGCTTTTGTTGCTTATTTTAAAGAAAGTCCTAATGAATTCAAGAAAATCGTAATTGGCTTATTGGTCTTTACTTTATGCAACAGTTCAGATGTATTCTTGCTGCTTTGTGCCAGGCAATCAGGATTAACAGACTTGAATGTGATTTTCCTTTATGTTTGGTATAATTTGTTTTACGCAATCTTAGCTTTTCCGCTTGGCGTTTTAGGAGATAAAATTGGATTAAAACGAATACTAATATTAGGATTACTACTTTTCACTTTGGTATATGGTTTAATTAGTTTCGTTGAATCTTGGGAAAGTTTCATGTTGATATTTACATTATATGGTGCTTTTTCTGCCTGTTATGAAGGTGTAATAAAGGCAATCATTTCTAACATAGTAATCAAGGAACAACTAGGAACTGCAATTGGTAGTTTTGCTGCATTTCAAAGCATTGCGACTTTGTTGGCTAGCATCATTGCAGGATTTATTTGGATGAATTTTGGGATGTCATCAACGTTTCTGTTGAGTGGATTTGCGGCGCTTATAGTGGCTTTTTTCTTTATGAAAAATCTGAAATTGAAAAAATAAATAATTTTAATTTGGCATGAAAATTGGTGAAATGGATTTTTAGTAAAACTTTTACATAATATCCGATTTCAATTTAATATTTGATGCGATTTAATCCATTACTTTGTTTTTTAAAACCAATATATATGAATAGATTAATTACTATTGCCCTTGCTTTGAGTTTAGGAACATCGGCTCAAGCACAACAAACTGCTACGTTACCTGCAAGTTTAGACCTTAAGAAAATGGCTAACGCCGTGTTGCAACAAGCATTATCAAAACAAAATGCTGCAACTCAATCCAAAACAACAGTTATCAAACAAAGACTGAAGTCGGAAAGCAATTATGATATGAGTCAGACAACTCCGAATAAAGTGGATTCTACTCGATACGTTTATTCTGGTAGCACAGCTTCTACTTTTACACAAGGAATGACAGGTTATAGCACCGATTTTCCACCATTTATTCTCATGAATACCGATTTATCTTCGATGTACGCTCCACAAGTGAGTGCAGATTCCATGTATGCTTGGTACGTTGATATGAACCAAAATATTACACTTAGCAACTTTAAAACTGCTGGCTACACCAATAAAAAAGCAAATTTCTTCCACACTTTCGATGCGATGGACTCAACAATCAATACCAAGACTTTTGTTGTTTGGGACAACAATGGTGTATTGAAAGGATATAATAATCTTGCATGGGATGCGAATAATAACGTGATGGATTCTTCCGATAAAAGAAGATTCGCTTATGATGGTCAAGGACGTTTGCAGCGCGACACCACTTATCAATATGATTTAGGTGATTGGAATCCCTATATCATGATGGAATATACTTATAACGGCGCTGGAAATGTGTCAAAAGTGTTGGTAAAATTTTATGCAACGATTACTTGGATTACAGTTGGACAAATGGATTTAACTTATACCAACGATAATAAGATTAAAACATTCATGATTTCTCAATTTAACGGAACGTCAATTGTTCCATCTCAAGCAGATTCCATGAAATATACTGCTAATGTAACCTATCCAACACAACATTGGTCATCTTCCTATGACGATGCAAATAGCACTTGGACACCAACTGATTACAACTATATACACGCTAATGCACAAGGCTTAGCCGATACATTTATTAATTACCTATGGAACGGTGTTTCATTTGATGCCAGTGAATTATATGAAATGTCTTACAATAATTACACAAATCCTACTAAATACGATTATTACTTATTTGTAAATGGTTCACCAGTTATAAACAACACTCACAATTTTTATTACGAAGAATTCAATGATTTGGCAGTAACTGATGTTAATAAAAATAATTCATCAATTGTTATTTTTCCAAATCCTTCTAAAAACTCAATTACGGTTTCCTTGAAAAACAATGCAGAAACTGCTCAAGTAGAATTATTCAATACGATGGGACAATCAGTTCTTCGTGCTGCTTTCATCTCAAATGTTACTTTAGATGCTAGTGCTTTAGCTACTGGAAATTACTATGTTATCGTTCGTAATTTGAAAGGTGAAATTTTAGGATCAGAAAAGATAATGAAACAATAATTTATTAAAATGTATTCAAATGTAAACTGCCTCAACTTTGGGGCAGTTTTTTTTAGTATTTGTTTTAAAATATTTTATCTAAAAAATATCGTTTAAAAACTAAATCTATATATCTTCAATCTGAAATTAATCTCATAAACATGAAATTGCTGGAATTAAATAATATTAAAAAATATTTTACTAATCAAAAAGCGGTTGACGACATCAGTTTTTCGATTGAAAAGGGAAGTATTTTTGGTTTGCTAGGTCCAAATGGTGCGGGAAAAACAACTTTATTGCGCATTATTACTGGCATTTTTTATCAAGATTGTGGTGATTTGTTATTTGAAGGAAGACCTTTCAATCCAAACACAGATTTGTCAATGATAGGTTACATGCCTGAAGAAAAAGGTTTATATAAGAAAATGAAAGTGGGTGAACAAGCTATGTATTTTGCTCAA
>CAZNVQ010000004.1:0-49458 GCA_964576425.1 uncultured Flavipsychrobacter sp.
TTTTATTTGTCAGACGAAAGGGTAACGAGATTTGCTGAAGAGCAACTTGTGAGCAATAATCTGATGCATACACTGAAAATGATGGGCGGCTTTTCAAAAGTTGTCTTTTCATTTTTGGCATGACCTATTGCAAAGAAAACCTATTTACGTTGTTGATTTTAAATATGTATATACCAGTTTGCCTTTTGGGAAACCCATTTTTGAACATTTTGCCCTTCGCAAATCGGACATTTTCTTAGCTTTTTTTCATAAAACAAAATTGGTCAATTGAAACCACTTTCAATTGACCAATTCAAAAATAAATACCAGAAATACTTTCAGCCGATTTTACCAACTATTTTTGACTACATTGTCGAAAAAAGATATTTCCAACATTTCAATGCTGAAATTAGTTTTGCTTAGCTGGTTTTTGGCATTTTTTGAATATGTTTTTATGGTTCCTGCAAATAACAAATTTGGCATTCAAGAAGGATTTTCTCCATTTCAATTGAAGACAATTCAAGAAGTTAATTCTCTAATTGTTTTTGGCATTTTTGCAGTTTATTTTCTCGGTGAGCCACTAAAATGGAATTATATTGTTTCATTTATATTGGTGCTAGGTACTGTTTATTTTATGTTTTACCTACTCGTTAGTTTCAAGTTTTAAAGTCTTAAGTTTTGGGGTTTTGTAATAAGTGAATATTACTACCAAAATGGTTAAAAATCCGCCTAAAACAACAGCTGGTTTTGTGCCCATAAATTTTGCAGTCAAACCACTTTCTAATGCCCCTAATTCGTTGGATGAACTAATGAACATTGTGTTTACTGCAGCAACTCTGCCACGCATATTATCGGGAGTATATAATTGCAAAATTGTACCTCTAATCACCACACTTATTCCATCACAAAGCCCACCTAAAAGCAACATCAAAAATGAAAGCATAAATGATGTGGATATTCCAAAAATAATTGTTGTTATCCCAAATCCTGCAATGCAAATTAACAGTTTAATGCCTGGATTCTTTTTTAAAGGAAAGAAGGATATTAAAATCAATGTTATTATAGAACCTATTCCTGGAGCGGCTCTCAGCCATCCAAATCCAATTTCACCGACTTTCAAAATGTCAGAAGCATACACTGGTAATAATGCAACAGCACCACCAAAAAGTACAGCAAACATATCTAATGCTAATGCGGCTAAAATGATGTTGTGATTGAAGACGAAACTAAGACCTTCTTTTAAGCTTTTTCCAATAGGTTGTTTCTCTTTTTGATGAATAGTTTTTTTACCAATTTTCAGTATTGATACTAAACTAATTACTTGAAAAATAAATACCCAAAATTGACTCATTGAATAATTGAAATTTGCAATTGCAAGACCTCCAATTAGTGGTCCAGTTACGGCACCTATTTGCCATGCAGTGCTACTCCAAGTTGCTGCATTTGAATAATGTTTTTTGGGTGTTATAAGTCCTAAAAGAGAAAAGTTTGCTGGACTAAAAAAAGCTCTCAATGTCCCACCTACAAATGTGCAACTGTAGATTAATAAACATGTTGTGTTAATCGATATTAATGACTTGTGCGAACAAACAGAAATAATACCAAATGCAAAGGTTAGTAATAGGTAACCGATGATGACTTTTAATAGCACTGTTTTCTTTTCTTTACCCTCCACCAAATGCCCAGCAAATAAAGAAAATCCAATTGCTGGAATAACCTCTGCAAGTCCCAAAAAACCTAATGAAAGTTCATCATGTGACAACTGATATATTTCATAACTGATAATAATTGTTTGCATGTTAAGAGCCAAAATGAGAAATAGTCTCATCATGAAGTACTTTCTAAATTCAAAAAAAGAAAGTGCTCTGTTTTTACTTAATAATCTTTTAGAATATCTCAAGGAGTCGTATTTTCTTTTCAAATGTAAAGGTTGTTTGAAATTTTAGTTTTTTAGTTTGATACAAAGTATAAATTTGTCTTTAAGTCAATGTATCATAAACACATAATCATCACAAGCATTATTCAGTCCTTTCAGGAATTGAGAGCGAATAAGCTACGCACATTTCTTTCGCTTCTAGGTATATCGATTGGTATTTTTTGCATTATTGCTGTGCTTACTGTAGTTGATAGTTTAAAGAATAATATTCAAAAAGAAATGTCCACACTTGGGAGCAATGTTTTGTATGTTAACAGATGGCCTTGGATGGATGAGGGAGGAGCTTACAAATGGTGGGATTATTGGCGTCGACCAAGCATGTCTCAAACTGAGTTGAAGGCTTTAGAACACCAGTTAAATGGAGTTGAATTGATCTCAATTTGTTTGCCATTGAATAATTTGACAATCAAACACCAAAGTGCTGAAGCGGAAGGTGTAAGTGTTTATGCTGTCACTAATAATTTTGAAAAACTTCAGAACATTGAACTTTCTGTCGGTAGATATTTGAGTCCAAGTGAAATAGATGGAGGAGTAAGCACTATTATAATTGGTCATCAAGTTTATCAAAATCTTTTTTCAGGGGATATAGACCCAATTGGGAAAAGTATTATCATAAAAGGACGAAGATTTATCATTGTTGGTTTGATGAAAAAAGTTGGTCAAAATATGGCAGGTTTCGATTTTGATAATGGACTTATTCTACCTTATCAATCAATTGTTGGGTTGTTTGAAGTTAAGTCATTATCATATGATCCTTTTTTAATGATAAAAGCAGCTACAGGAAAGGATTTGGTTGAATTGAAGGATGAGTTAATTGGTGTATTGAGAAGAGTTCGAAAGGTTCGACCATCACTGCCTAATGATTTTGCAGTCAACCAACTAAGTCAAGTTACTGAACGTTTAGATATGCTGTTTGGACAGATTAACATAATTGGCTGGGTTATTGCAGGATTTTCACTAATTGTTGGTGGATTTGGAATTGCTAATATTATGTTTGTAACCGTTCGTGAGCGTTCCAAAATAATTGGATTGAAAAAGGCAATTGGAGCTAGATCAAGCAGTATCTTATTGGAATTTTTAATTGAGTCAATTACACTCTCGATTGCTGGTGGAATTGTTGGTGTGCTTTTGGTATTAATTATTGGAACAATCGTAACAAGTTTTGCAGATTTTCCGATAGTTTTGACTTTGAATAATTTTATATTGGGTATTGTTATTTCTGCATTTGTTGGTGTTTTGTCTGGGTTTATCCCAGCAAGAACCGCATCTAAATTAAATCCTGTGGTAGCAATTCGATCAAACTAAGTTTATTTTATGAAAAATAGAGTCTCTATTCTAAATCAAAGAATAATTGAACATAAGTTAAGAAGAATGGCTTATGAAATTTGGGAAAACAACAGTGATTTGGAAAAAATCACATTTGTTGGCGTTGAAGGCGGCGGCATTGTGGTTGCAAAACTTTTAGCTCAAAAACTTGTAGAAATTAGTCTTATAAAAGTTGCAGTACATTCTATAATAATAAACAAGAAACAACCATACTTAAAAGAAATTAATGATGAATTAGATTTTAATGGTCAAACAGTTTTATTAGTTGATGATGTTGCAAATTCTGGTAAAACTTTGATGTATGCTTTGCGAAATTTTTTAAAGTACGATATAGTTAAATTGCAGATCGCTGTGTTAGTAGATAGGAAACATAAATCATTCCCAATCTATCCAAACATTATAGGTCATTCTATATCAACAACTCTTCAGGAACGCATTGAAGTTGTATGTGAAAACAATGAAATTCTTGAAGTTTACCTTTCTTAATATTCTTAAAAATATGTCAATTAAATTAGTAATTCACGGAGGTGCAGGGAATATTTATCCTGGTATGATGACCCCTCAACAGGAAATAAATTATAAGCATGGATTAAATGATGCCCTTGATGTTGGATACCATGTTTTATCACAAGGAGGAACTGCTACAGATAGCGTTTTAGCTGCAATCATGTCATTGGAAAATAATGAATTGTTTAATGCTGGGAAGGGTTCTGTTTTTACAAAAAAAGGGCTTCATGAAATGGATGCTGCGATTATGGATGGTTCCAATCTCATGGCAGGGTCAGTTGCTGGGGTTCGAAACATAAAAAATCCAATATTATTAGCCAAAGAAGTTATGCTACATTCTGGTCATGTATTCTTAAGTGGGAAAGGTGCAGGTGAATTTGCATTAAATAGAGGTATTGAAATGGCTTCAGAGGATTATTTTTTCAATAAAGATCGTTATGATCAGTGGATTGCCATTCGTGATAGTGATTTTTATCAATTAGATCATAAAGAAGATAATTTGAAAGGAAACATACCCTCTACAGATTATAAATTTGGAACTGTTGGAGCTGTTGCTTGTGATGCTAATGGAAATCTTGCAGCCGGAACATCAACAGGTGGTATGACTAATAAAAGATTTGGAAGAATAGGGGATAGTCCAGTTGTCGGCTCAGGCACATATGCAAATAACGAGACATGTGCTATTTCATGCACAGGGCATGGAGAATTTTTTTTGAGAGCAGTTGTAGCTCATGATATTAGTTGTTTGATTGAATACAAAGGGATGAATCTTGATCAAGCTTGTGAAATGGTTGTCAAGGAGAAATTAAAACGCTTAGGTGGCGAAGGTGGAGTAATAGCTGTCAATTCCAAAGGGGAACATTGTTTTTGTTTTAATTCTTCTGGTATGTTTAGGGGTGTAAGAACAAACAATAGTGAAGATATTGGATTTTATTCAAGTTAAAACTGATTTTACATCTATATGAAATGAAAATGGAATTAAGAATTAATAATTTATCAACATTTCATTAACATTACATGTTTTTTTGGGTTTAAGCAATGAATATTTAAGATAATTGTTTTAATTTGCAAGACAATTTTGGGTAAGACAGAGTAAGTGAATAAATTTAATTGATTATTTGCTTGGATTTGTCTACAAAATTTATTTTATTTGTGCTTTATTTTTGAAAATATTTCTATTAATAATAGCTTTTGACGAAACATTGTATTTGAAAATTAAGTTGGGAAACCCTATTGAAAGAAACTGGAATATAAACAAAAGAGGATTCGCATTAGTAATTTTATCATCATGGAGTAAGCTGAAAATCCATTAAAGAGTAAGCACAAAAAACTAAAACTATGGTACAAAATCAACCCAAAGTAAACTTCAAAAATTGGCTTTTGCTGTTACTTTGTGCAGCAATTGTACCGACTTTTTCCTTTGGGCAATCGTCGGTTACGATAGGCGCTACCAGCGGTACTTCCCAATTTGTTTATGGTCCTTATTATCGCAGTAGTCAGTCTTCTTCATTTAATTATTCAAGGTATGCTTACTTGTATACCGGAATTGAATTAGCTATTCCAGCTGGATCTGTAATCACTAAAGTTGAGTGGTTAAAAGAAAGTGGAACTATTAGCGGAAATAATACTTTCAATGTTTGGATGAAAAATTCATCTAACAGCACGTTGGCAGATAATTCTACTTGGAATTCTTTGACTTCTGGTGCTTCTCAAGTATTTTCATCTTCAACAAAATCATTTGTAGCGGCTGCTAACAATTGGGAGGAAATTAATCTTTCTTCTTCTTTTGTTTATAACGGTGGAAGCTTGCAGATAATGACAGATTTTGCTTTTAGTGGAACTGCTTCTGCGGCTAATAAATTTTATTCTAATGCTGCATCTGGAAAAGCATTAGGTTGGGCTACAACCACACCAATTTCTGGGACAATGGGTTTGACCTCTGCTTCTTATGGTGACAATAGACCAACAATCAGAATAACATATTCTTCTGGCGCTGCTTGTTCTGGAACGCCAACAGCTGGTACTGCAACTTCAAATGCATTAGGTGCTGTTTGTTCTGGATCTTCAGTAGATCTAAATTTGTCAGGGAATAGTGTGGGTTCTGGGATGACTTACGAATGGCAGTCTTCTTCAAACAACTCTACGTGGACTTCTATTTCAAGTCCTTCTTCTGTTTCTTCTATTACAGTTAACCCATCAGCTAGTACATATTATCGCGCTGTTGTAACGTGTGGTTCAAACTCTTCGAATTCAGCTTCAGTATTACTAAACGTAACACCTGCTTTTGCTGGTGGAACTTATACTATTAATCCAAGTGCACCTGCATCATCTACGAACTTTCAAAGCTTTACAGCATTTGCAAATGCTTTGGGTTGTGCAATATCTGGTCCAGTTGTAGTTAATGTTTCTTCTGGAACATATAACGAGCAATTTAAACTAGGTTCCATAAACGGAACGTCTGCAACTAATACAATCACAATTAACGGTAATAATGCAATAATTTCAAATGTTTCTATTTCGGCTAATGATAGAGCTGTTGTCACTTTAAATGGTACGGATTACGTAACTATCAATAACCTAAGTGTAAGAGCAATTAGTTCTTCTAATACTAACTATGGATGGGGTATTCATATTACTAATGATGCTGATTATATTAATGTTAACAATTGTACTGTTACATTAGATTCAACTTCTGTATCTACTAACTATGCTGGTATTGTAGTAAGTGGTTCAAATTTATCTGCAACAACAGTTGGTTCAAATTGTAATAACATTAGTCTTACAGGTAATATTGTAGTAGGTGGTTATTATGGTATTGCAACTAATGGTTCTAATATCACAATATCTAATAATACTGTTCGTAGTTTTGCGGTTTACGGAATATATGGTGGTGAACTTTCAACAGCTACTATAGCTGGAAACAATATCAATCGCTCAACACGTTCCTCTAACATAAATTCTTTTTATGGAATTTGGTTGTATAATAACAACTCAAATGTTACTGTAACAAGGAATGGAATACATAATCCAGCCACTTTATCAAATCAAGCATCATTTACTTTTTATGGAATTGGTTTAAATAATAGTCCTTCAAATACAAACACTATTAGTAATAATTTGATTTATTCTATTCAAGGGAATGGAGATCAATATTTGTTATATAACAATTCTAGCTCAGGCAAGTGGTATCATAATAGTTTAAGTTCGGATTTCCCAGCTTCAACGGGTGGTAATACTTTTGGAATCGTATCAGAAAATGGATCTAGTATCGATGCTAGAAACAATAATGTTATGATAACTAGAGGAGGTTCAACTGGAACAAGAGCTTGTATCAATTTATCTTCAGTATCTGGTTCAACTAACACAAATAACAATAACTATTTCGGTAGTAATGGTGTTGAATTAGGAAGAATTGGTTCAACTGGATATTCAAACTTATCAAGTTGGTCATCTGCAACAAATGATAACGCATCTGTTTCTGCGAATCCTTTTTATGTAAATGCTTCTAATGGTTCATTAACGCCATCTAATTCAGTTCTTAATAACGCTGGAGTAGGCGTTGGTGTGACACTTGATTTTAATAACAATGTTAGAAATAGTCCTCCTGACATAGGCGCATTTGAGTTTTCAGTTAATACATGTTCTGGTACTCCTTTTCAGCCACTTTTAACTGGAGCTTTGACTGCATGTCCTAATGTTGGTGTTGGCTTGTCTATAACTAGTTTTGCAACAGGTGTTGGGATTTCATATCAATGGGAGTCATCTCCTGCTGCTTTAAATAATTTCACGCCAATATCAGGTGCAACTAATACAACTTACACGGCAATACAAACCTCAGCTATAAAATACCGTGTTATTACAACTTGCTCTAATGGTGGAGGAACTTCGACATCTAACAGCGTGACAGTAAGTATGACATCTTCATCTTCATGTTATTGTGCATCATATGCAGTTGGTTCAGATGGATCTGACATAACAAATGTGACTTTAGGTAACATGGTAAATTCATCAACATGTTCAACTACAGGTGGTTCTGGAAGCATGCCTAATTTGTATTCTAATTTTACAAACTCAGGAACTGCTAATGTTACCCCTGGTTCAAAAGTGCCTTTTTCAATGACTGTTGGAAATTGTAGCTATCCATCAAATGCACATGCAAAAGCATATCTAGATTTGAATAGAGATGGAGATTTCAATGATGCAGGTGAAGAAGTTTTTGTTTCAAATTCTTTTTTGACTGTAAATGGTACAACAATATCAGGAGTTGTAACTATTCCTAACACCGCATCTGTTGGTTCAACCAGACTAAGAGTTGTTATGGTTGAAACTAATAATGTAAATGATATTTCTTCTTGTGGAACATACAATTTCGGTGAAACTGAAGATTATACTGTTGTAGTTGATCCAAATGTAGGAACACAGCCAAATGTTGTTATAACTGCAGTTACAAATAATACAATAACTTTATCAATAACTCATGGTACTGGAATCTCAGGCACATTCTTAGCTATTAGCGAAGGACAACCATTGAATCATGATGCAGTTAACTTCACAACATATGCTGCAAAATCAAATTCTTCGACTGTTGCTTTTGATGATGCTGCACTTGGTGCCTTGTCAAATGGTAAAGCATTAGTATATATTACAGGTAAAAATGGCAAAACGGTTACACAGAAAGTCAATAAATTAAAATCTGGATTTAGATATTATATTTATACTTACTCTTACAGCAATCAACCAAGTGGTCCAGATTACAATAGTGTAGTTTCACTTGATACTATTACTGCTGTTGTAGCCCCATCTGTAAAAGCGAAAATCACTTCAATTGCAGCTGCTGGTCCGAATAGTATGACAATCAATTGGACTAATGGTAATGGTTCAAGCAGAATAGTTGTTATGGCAGAAACTGCTATTTCAGCAAATCTTCCAACGAATGATGTAGAGTATAACGGCAATAGTTCTTTCGGAAGCGGTGATGCAATTGCACCTGGAACATTTGTTGTTGCTAAATTAGATGCAGTTGGACAAAATCAACCAGATGCAGTTACTGTTACAAATCTAAAATCAGGCCAAAAATACCAAGTATCAATTTATGAATATAATAGTGATGGTGTTGCTGATATAAGTTATGGCGGTGCTGCTGCTAAAAAAGTTGCAACAACTGAATTTGATTTTGTTGGTCTAGGAGGTAATTTTGCTGGTGTTGGTTCATCTTATAATTTTGATGATATGTCTTCAAGTTTACCACTAGGATGGCATGCTACAGGATCTTTAAGTTCAGATGACGGTTCATCTTCAACTGAAGGTATCAAAAATTATGGTTCTAATTCTAACCGCTCTCTTGGTTCACTTGGCTCTGGTTCTTTTGGATTGAAATTACAAAATACATCTATTGGAAACAAAGCAATAACATGGTCATCTATTCTAGTTCGCTATCGTGGAGAACAATGGAGAAATGGTGATGCTTCGAATGATATGTTGAAAGTTCAGTATTCAACAAACGCATATACATTTAATAGTGCAAATCAATATTTGTCGAATACAGCAGCCACTTGGTTTGATGCTTCTTCAGATTTAAACTTTAGTTCTTTAGTTTCATCTCCACTTAATTCATCAGTTGATGGTAATACAAACAGTAGCTTTAAAGTTGCAAGTATTGTTACAAATGTTGCTTCTGGCGAATATATTTGGATTCGTTGGGTAAGAAACAATGGCTCTGTTGTAACTGATGGATTATCAATAGATGATGTTTCTATCATTCCATTTGCAAATACTTTATTTGATAATGATATATTATCAGCTAACAGTAATTTTGGTGTTAACGTTGTAGGTAATGCTTCATTAAGTGGTAAAGTACAAATTAAAAATGCAATGAACATTGAGAACGGAAAATCATTAAGTATGGTTTCTGGTCAAAATACTTTAACAATTGCAGGTGGTTTATTTGGTATTGGAACAATCTCTGGCAATGGTGATGATGGTATCAACATCAAAGGAACAAATTTGAACCAAAAACTATATTTCACTAGTGGATCAAATTCTATCAGTAGTTTAGTTTTATCATCTGGTGCTTCAGCTGAAATAGGTAGTTCACTTTCTATAGTTGATAATGTATCATTTGGCGCAGCTTCAAGTTTATCAACTAATGGAAATTTGACTCTTCTAAGTACTACTTCTAAATCTGCATATATAGATAAGATTCAAAATGGTTCATCTCTTACAGGCAACGTAAGTATTCAAATTCCATTGAGTAGTAATTCAGGAGTACGTTTACTTAGTCATCCTTTCTCATCTGGTGTAACTTTGAATGATGTTTCAGGTTTCCCTTTCGATGTTTCTGGAACTGGTAACCAAAATGTATGGTATTATGACGCCCTTAATTCAGCACAAAATAGTGGTAATACTACTGCTCTTTCTCAAACACAAATGTGGGAAGGCTTTAATTCGTTATCAAGCACTTGGGCACCAAACACTGGAATACGTATATTTAAGTCAAATGGACTATTCACAACTTCATTATCTGGTCCAATTAATCAAGGAAATGTAGCTTTTAGCTCGGTTTCAGGTCCAAGTGGTGTTACTGTTGTTGGTAATCCTTATCCTGCACCAGTAAGAATAAATTCTGCACCTGTGGGAATTTCTTCAATACATTATTGGAATCCTTCAGGAACTGGTGCTTGGGTTTCTAGATCCGCTAATAAGGTTGTTGGTACTATCATTCCAATGGGCGCTGCAATTGTTGCAATCTCAGCTCCTAACTCTACATTAAATTGGAGTTTCTCTGAGGCAGATAAGCAAAAATCAAGTGCTATTTCAACTTTCTTGCGTCCTGATGTTGATCAAAGTGTAGAAGGTTTATCTTTAACCCTTAATAAGGGTAAAGATTATCAAGATGAATTATCTATTTACTTAGATAACAAAGCAACTACTGCAAAAGATAATGGACCTGATGCAATTAAAATCATGAATCCAGGTATTGATTTCGGTACTATGAGTTCAGATAACAATGCATTAGCTGTTGACAGTCGTCCTTATGTTGATGGTGGTAGGATTCCATTAAGTTTGAACAAAGCGAATCCTGGAAAATATTCAATCTCAGTAGCTGATTGGACATTGAACAATTCTTCATCATTATATTTAATGGATGTCTATGCCAATAAGCGTATTCAATTGTCTGCTAATTCAGTTTATAGCTTTATTGTTGACAATAATTCAATGAGCCAAGGAAACGGCCGTTTTTACATTCAAATGGGTAAAGTTTCTAATGTTGAAGAAGTTATTTCTATTGATTTAGCTCCAAATCCTGCAACAGAATCTGTTACTATTCGTGTAAGTGCTTCTCATGATGGGTCAGCTGATATTAAAATTGTTTCTTTGACAGGATCAGTATTATTATCAAATTCAATTAAATCAGTAGCTCATGGACAATTAACAATTCCAGTTAATCAAATACCTACAGGAGTTTATTTTGTAGAAGTTAATGTTAACGGTAACAAAGTGACTAAACAATTGATTAAGCAATAAAATGTCTTAATTACTTTTTCTTCAGTGGGCTGCAAAATTGCAGCCCATTTTTTTAAAGGAAATATTATTTTTACCAAAAGTATAATGTATATGAATCGAAAATTTCTAATTTTTATTTGTTCTCTTCTGTTCCTTTTGCTCAATCTAGGATCATGCGCCATTTTTAAAAAATCAAATGTTGTTCGAACAAATGGTCTAATATCAAAAGTTTGGGATTTAACTACTTTTAATTCTCAGCAAACATTTGGAACTGGTATATTTATAATTTTTACTGACAGCACAAATATTACAGGCTTTGATGGATGTAGAATATTCAATGCTAAAATTAAAATGATAAATAGTTTTAATATTCAAGAAGTTATACCAAGCGGAAATAGGACTTGTGACACCGCAAATATTGAATCAAGATTTCTGTGTGCTTTCAAAAAGGTGGATCAAATCAAATTTTATGGTAAAAAGCTTGTACTAAATGTTGGTGGTAAATCAGTATTTCAATTTAAAGAAAGAATCATCATAGATGAACCTGAATTACAAGAATCAACAAATTCACTGGACTCAACTAAATAGTTTTTAATAAATGAAGGTTTTCATTTTTATTATTTCATTCAATTTTTATTATTCTGTATCATTTGGATAAAATAATATGTTTCAAATTTGTGGTAGCAAATTTGATTTGTATTCGCAGATTGTTGAAAAACATGACAAAGGTTTCACTGATATTGATTACATTAACTTTTGAAAACAATTCGTCTTATCTAATTGCTATGAAAATAAGCTAATATATTAATATTTAGATTGAATAAAATTGTCCAAAATAATTATTTTTGTCCTATATTCACTGTTTTTTTTAAATTTCGCTTCAATGAACAAATGTTTATACCTATTTCTATCTTTTTTAAGTTTGTCTCTCTATTCTTGTTCGTCAGACAAAACGTTAAATCCTAGTGGCACGGTTACTGTAAAATTTGATCATGCTATCGATGTTAAACCCTTGATCAGAGATACTACAATTTACATCAATGCTGTTGGTGAAAAATATAGTGTTTCGAAGCTTGAATATTTTATTTCTAATATTCGATTTTATAGAAATGGTGTAAAGTTAGCTTCATATGATTCCACATTCTATGTGAATGCAAAACTAATTAATAGTAATAGTATATTAATAGAAAATATGCCGATAGGAAATTATGATTCAATGGCTTATTTAATTGGATTAAACCCAAATATTAATGTATATGGAAATTTACCTCAGAGCTCATATATCGAGGGTATGAAAATGCCTGATACTGCGGGAACTGGATATGCTTTTATGAAAATGGAGGGAAATTGGAATGTCGGGAAGGTTTACACTAAGTATTCAATTTTAATTGGTAACAATCCATTTTTGATTAGTGGAAGTAGCAAAATTAACTTTAACATTAACCCTGGAAGAGTTAATACTGCTGTTGTAAGAATGAACATCAATGAATGGTTTAGAAACCCAAATCAATATAGTTTCAAAAACGATGGAGATACTACTGCAAATAACCCAGCTCTAATGTTCAAGTTGGTTGCAAATGGAAATAATATTATGGATTTTATTCAATAAAATATATTCTTAAATAAAAAAGGGTTGTAAATTTTATAACCCTTTTTTATTATTCAATTTGAATTTTTTCAACGAATTTTCTATGCAAATTTTCAATCTTTATAATCAAGATGGAAGATTTAAATTTTTCTAGATTAATTTCTGTAGTTGTATTAATTGTTTGCGTTTTAAATATCAGATTACCTTTTAAGTCGTAAAGGCTAATCCAATCATCTTTTTCACAATTCACATAGATTAAGCCATTAGATGAGGGGTTAGGATAAATTCGAAGAATTTTATTATAATTATCATCATCAATTCCAGCAGGTGGGACGTAATTAGTACAAATTGTTTTTTGTACGCCTAAAGTATCACTAAACCAAATATAACTACTTGAAATGTATCCAGAATCGATATCAGATGTTCTAGGATTAAAAACAAAATCATTATTCAAGATTGAACAGGTTATTGAATTGTCGAAACATCCAGTGAATCCTATTGAATCAGTTTTTGCTAACCAAATTTGATTAATTGTTGTTATGTCATAGCTTTTAGTCGTACCAACAAAAGCTATTTTTTCATCTGGAGTTTTTGAGATTCCAAAAATTTCATCATGGTTCTCTTTGCCAAATGAATTGCTAAAAATCACATTGAAAGTACTATCTGTTTTAATCATAAGTCCATTAAAACTTGAAGAATCAGACTCTTGTGAAGCGCCAACGAAGTAATATTCATTGTTTAATTCGATGAGGTTATTTATTTTATTTTCAATGCCTACGCTAAATACCTTTGTTTGAATTTCATTCCCAATTGAATCTATTTCAGACACAAAAGAAACCTTTATCGTGTCATTTAAACTATCCAGTTTTTCTGTTTCACCAGCGATAAGGTAGTTCCCTTTTGTATTTATTATGATTGAGTTTGCCCATTGATTTAGGTTATCTCCGTAACTTGTTTCCCACTGAACAATTCCAAGTTCATTTAATTTTAAAAGAAAAACATCATAGCCACCACTACCAAAACTCAAAGTACGTCCAGTTAACAAAGCCCCATTGTCAGATGTTGCAACCAAACTTTGTGCAATTTCTAAGGAGTTGCCACCAAATGTTCTGTCCCAAACAATGTTTCCATTTAGGTCAAGCTTCACTAAATAAATATCTAAATTTCCAGCACCTACATTTCCTATTACACCACAAGCAAGAAAAGCATTTCCAAATTTCGATTCCTTTATACTAAAAATGGAACCTTTGAAAGTTTTTTTCCAATTCATATTGCCAGCACTATCTGTTTTAACAATAGCACCTTGGCTTTCAAAAGTGTTTAAATCAACGAGTTGACCTGCAAGTATATAGCCGCCATCACTAGTTGGCTGCATCTCATTGCAATATTCATAGTTGGTTGTTCCATAAGTTTTTTTCCATATTGGATTACCAAGGCTGTCAGTTTTTATTAAGAAAAAATTATTATCTGAATTGTTTTTATTCCAAATATTCCCAGCTATTGCAAAACCTTTATTAGGCAAACTTGCAATAGAGTAGGCTGTTGCAGTTCGATTGCCAATTGTTTTTTGGAATTTTACAGATTGAGCTATGGATAAGTGAGTAAGCCCTAAATAGAAAAGAGTAATTAGGAAAAAAGATTGCTTCATACTACTGCAAAATAAGACTTATTGAATTGGAACTTGAAATTTGAACTAGATAAATTTGGAGTACTTTCATCTGCGCAGAATTTAAATCCAACATTTTATCCAAATTAAATCTGTTTTTATAATCTTAAGCTACTCATAATTCGGTTATCTTTGCCCAATTTTGTTTTTTATGCCTACTACTCAACAAGTTTCAATTCCTGCCTATTTATTACTTGAAGACGGAACATTTTTTAAAGGAAAATCTTTTGGTGCACAAGGTACAAGTGGGGGAGAACTTTGTTTTAATACTGGAATGACTGGTTATCAGGAAGTTTTTACAGACCCTTCCTATTTTGGTCAGGTATTGATTATGAACAACGCTTACATTGGAAATTATGGTGTGAAAGAAACGGACATTGAATCAAAAACAGTAAAAATCAAAGCATTAGTTTGTAAAAATATAGCTTCTAAATATAGTCGAATGCTTGCTGATGATAGCTTAGAGGCTTATTTGAAAAGCAATAATATTGTTGCGATTTACGATGTAGATACTAGGGCTTTAGTGCAGCACATTCGCAGTAAAGGAGCTATGAATGCAATTGTTACAACTGAAATTGAAGATGTAGAAAAGTTGATGTTGGAACTAAAGCAAATTCCTGATATGCAAGGGCTAGATTTATCAAGCGAAGTGTCAATTTCTACGCCCTATTTTGTAGGTAATCCTGATTCAAATTTTAGAATATCGGTGCTAGATTTTGGGGTGAAGCAGAGTATGCTTAGACTTCTTGCTGAAAAAGATGCATATGTAAAGGTTTTCCCGGCTCAATCAAGTTTTCAAGATTTGAAAGATTTTAATCCAGATGGCATTTTTGTGTCTAACGGTCCTGGAGATCCTTCCTCTATGAATTATGCCGTTGAAACAATTAAGTCAGTTCTTGAGGCTGAAATTCCATTGTTTGGTATTTGTCTTGGACATCAATTATTGGCTCGAGCTAATGATTTACCAACTTTCAAAATGCATCATGGGCACAGAGGATTAAATCATCCAGTTAAAAATTTGAAAACTGGCAAATCTGAAATCACAACTCAAAATCATGGTTTTGGAGTTGATGTGAAAGCTGCCAATGAATCTGATAAAATTGAAGTGACGCATATTAATTTAAATGATGGTTCCATTGAAGGCATTTCAGTGAAAAATAAACCAGCTTTTTCTGTTCAATATCATCCTGAAAGTACTCCTGGTCCTCATGATTCAAGGTATTTGTTCGATGACTTTATCGAACTAATTAAAACTAAAAAATCAAATTAATTTTTAATTCAAATCGTTTCAAATGCAAAAAGATAAGGTACTTATATTAGGCGCTTGTGGTCAAATTGGTGTTGAGCTGACGCTTGCATTGCGCGCACTTCATGGTGCTAATAATGTAATTGCTTCTGACATCAGAGAGGAACATGCATTGTTGAAAGGAACTGGACCATATTTGGTGATTAATGTAATGGATGCACCAACAATATTGGAAACGATTAGAAGAGAAAAAATTACACAGATTTATTTGTTGGCTGCTTTGCTTTCTGCAACTGGTGAAAAGAATCCTAAAATGGCTTGGGATATCAACATGAATAGCCTTTTGCAAATATTAGACTTAGGCGTTCAAGAAAATATTCGTAAAATATATTGGCCTAGTTCCATTGCTGTTTTTGGCCCTACAACACCAAATGCCAATACGCCTCAACAAACAATAATGGAGCCCACTACAGTCTATGGCATTAGTAAATATGCAGGAGAACTTTGGTGTCAATATTATCATCAACGTTGGGGGCTAGATGTTCGGTCTCTTCGTTATCCTGGTTTGATCTCATGGAAATCAGGACCTGGTGGAGGAACTACAGATTATGCTGTTGAAATTTATCATCATGCTTTGAAAAGTAAGCATTACACTAGTTTCTTAAAAAAAGGAACTTATCTTCCAATGATGTATATGGATGATGCAATTAAGGGAACTATTGAACTAATGCAGTCCACGGCTAGTAAGATAAAATCTAGAATGGCTTACAATCTTTCTGCAATGAGCTTTTCTCCTGAAGAAATTGCTGCATCCATTCAACAATATATCCCTGATTTTAAAATAGATTATGCGCCTGATTTCAGGCAAAACATTGCCAATAGCTGGCCACAGAGTATTGATGACAGCGCGGCAAGAAAAGATTGGGGATGGCAGCATCATTTTGACTTGGATAAAATGACTGATACCATGCTCAAAAATTTACAAGGCAATTAATTCCTAATCTTTCATAACAAAGTTTTGTTTGATGCCAAAGCTGGTTATATTATCTGGTGCTGGAATAAGTGCTGAAAGTGGAATCAAGACATTTCGTGATAGTAATGGACTTTGGGAGAACTATCGTATCGAAGATGTTGCTACACCACTTGCTTGGAAGAAAAATCCTCAGCTTGTACTTGATTTTTACAACCAAAGAAGACTAAATGTTTTAAATGCTCAACCCAATAGCGCTCATTTTGGTTTGGCTTCTTTTGAAAAGAAATTTGAAGTTTTTATCATCACTCAAAATATTGATGACCTTCATGAAAGAGCAGGTTCCACCAATGTTATGCATCTTCATGGTGAAATTCTTAAGATGCGTAGCGAACGAAATAAGAAATTAATTTACCCAATAACTAAAAATATTGAAATCGGTGATATGGCTGAAGATGGCGCTCAGCTTAGACCGCATATTGTTTGGTTTGAAGAAGAAGTTCCAATGATTGAAGCTGCAATTCCAATTGTTGAACAGGCTGATATTTTTGTTGTGATAGGCACTTCTTTAGCTGTATATCCTGCTGCTGGTTTAATTAATTTTGTTTCATCAAATGTTCCTATTTATCTGATTGATAAAGTGATGCCAGAAATCAGAACGAATCATGAAATTATACCTATAATAAAACCTGCAACGGAAGGTGTTAGCGACCTAAAAACGCTATTGGGTGTGGATTAGGCTATTTCTTGTGTAGCGTCAATAAACTTGATGCAACTCTTAAACCTTCTTCGTCATTTGCTACTTTTTTCATCACCTTTTTAAGTCCTTCTGGCATCATTGCAGCCTCTTCTTCACTTAGCGGTTTGATGATTTCATAATATTCATCCTCATCATCATAATAACCTACAAGCAAATCAACGCTGTTGTCAATGTGATATCGAATTGAGAATTCATTATCGTTTTCATAATTATTGACAGTGACAAATGACCATTGATCTTTTTCAAAAAAATCAAACTTGATCTCAACATGTGGCTGATTCAACAAATCAATCAAAATTTGCTCGATTACTTTCTCAGTGTGTTCTGTTACAAGTTGTTTGATGTCCATATTGACTTTGTGTTTATAGTTAATCTGGATAGTTAAAATTGGAAGTTTTAAGCAAGCATTAAATTGGTCTTTGCAGCTGCTTTTTCAAGTCTTTCATTCATAGCTATGCCGATTCCATTTTCTGGCATATATTCTGCAATTATTAATGGTAGTTTTAGTGCGTCAAGTTCGTGGAGTCCATCAAACAGTTTTCTAGCTGCTTCGTCAATATTTCTTGAACTGCTAAGCACTATTTGAAGACTTACTTTAGGATGACTTATTTTTTTAGAAAAGCTAAGTAATCCTATGTTTTCTTGATTAGAACGAGCAAGTTCTTTTTCAATATTATGGGTTAATATCAACCTTGTTTTAGGTGCATAATGAAATGGAAGTAAACCAGGACTTCCTACATCTAAATTGGTTTCATTTTTCGTGGAACTACTTGATACTACTGATTTCAATTGCTCTAAAGACAAAGCCCCCAAACGATAAATTACAGGTTCTCCATTTTCAAAACCAACAACCGTAGATTCTATACCTTTTTCACAAGCGCCGCCATCCAAAATATAAGGTATTTTCCCACTAAGCTGCTTGTGTACATGTGTAGCTTTGGTAGGACTAATATATCCAAATGGATTGGCACTTGGTGCAGCCAATGGGAAATCAAGCTTCGATAGTAGTTCAAGTGTTAGTGGATGTTCTGGCATTCTGATAGCAACGTTTGGTAATCCAGCGGTTGTGATGTCGGGAACAATATTTTTTTTGGGTAAAATAATTGTCAAAGGTCCAGGCCAAAAGGCTTCGATTAGCTTTTTGGCATTGTTTGGAACTTCATTTGCTAAGGTATAAACCATGTTCTTATCACAAACATGTACAATCAAAGGATTGCTTAATGGTCGTTGTTTTGCAGCAAAAATTTTATTTACAGCAACTTCGCTTAATGCATTTCCAGCGAGACCATAAACGGTCTCGGTTGGAATTGCAACCACTTCATTGTCCTTAAGTAAAGCAGCAGCATACACTAGGTCTTGTCCAATCATTTTAAAGAATTAATACAACGATAACAGATTATTGAGGAAAGTGTTCAATCTTTTGACTAAAAAAATCAGATTAATTAACAAAGAAAAGTAATAGTAAGTTTTTTAATTTAAAATCCCTGTAAAAATTGCCAATCATTTATTCATCACCATCAAAACCTTCATTAACCGGCACATTTTTGATTATGCTATATAGTATTTTAGGCTGTCTGTAAATCCCTTCATTGTACTTGTTGCCTAAAACTATAAAAGTTATATTTTCTTTTATTATTCGATAAAAAGCAGTGTTATTACCATGCCACCATCCATTGTGATAGATTACTTTATTTCCGTTTGGAAAGCAGAGCATCCTCCAACCAAGCCCGTAGTTTTTTACGCCTGGACGCTCAAAAGAACAAGGCATATAAGCTTCTTCAACAGTTTCAGTATTGAGTAATTTATTGTGGTAAAATGATTGATCCCAACGATACATGTCTTGAATTGTGCTATATATTCCTTTGTCTCCAACAACGCCATCAGCAAATGTCAATGGCCAAATCAACCAGTTATATCTATAAGTTTGAGTAGCGTTTTCAGGCAATCCAATGTATATATCATAAACAAACGTATTATTCATTCCTAAGGGCTTGAAAATGTAATCATTCATGAAATCTTTATATTTCATCTCCGTTACTTTTTCAATAATGGTAGCCAATAATGAATAATTACTATTGCAATATTTAAATCGCGAGCCTGGTCTTGATTCCAAAGCAGGTTTTCTTTGTGCGAAAATTTGAAGTACATCGTCATTGCTCAATGGCTTATTAGGATTGGCAATAAATGGTTTTCCCCATCTTTGATAATCTTGTAAGCCGCTCCTATGGCTTAATAGCATTCTTATTGTAACATCATTGTAAGGGAAATTGGGTAAGTAATTTTTAACAGGATTGTCAATGTTCAAATAATTCTGTTGGTGCAAATACATGATTGCAGCACCAGTAAAAGTCTTGGATGTTGAAGCTAATTGAGAGGAAACTTGTGGTCCTAGAAAATCACCTCGTTGTCTGTTTGCATAACCAAAATATCTTTCATATATAATCTTGCCTTTGTATCCAATCAAAACGCTACCATTGAAGCCAGCTCTTACTTGATAGTGATAAAATGAATCTAATTGCTGAATAATTCTTTGATGTTCGTAAGAATTAGTGTCAGCATATTCGATTTTTATTGGCGTGATTTTGTTATTTCTAAGCCTTTGACCAGCTTGAACCTCTTGGTTTGAAGATTGGCAAGCGAACAGAAGTAAAAATGTTAGTATGGATAAAGTAAAAAGTCTCATGTTAAAATGGTGATGAGCAAATTTAGAATTCACATGTCAAACATGAACAAATTGACAGAATAATTTAAAGAGCCATATGCTCGCGAACATATGGGTACAAATCGTCCATAAGTTCATAATAACATTGTACTAATTGGTAATATTGAGCGATAAAAATTTCATAAGCTTTGTCAATTTCAGGCAAGTAAAGAGCTCTACTTTTTAAACCTTCAAGAGATTTTTTCATTCCCTTGAGGTTTCTATAATTGAATAACCAATCATGTTCTTTCATGTATGGGAAAAATCGAAGAAATGCTTCTGGAAAATGAGCTTGTTGGGTTTCTAATTTGCTGTATGTATCGTTGGAAAAGGATTTTAAGTCTGCTTCACTTAAAAAGTATTTTGGGTCATTGGCTAAAAAATGGTCAAAAAGACTATCTAAAATTGCACCTGAATACAAGCCATAATCTTGTTTGAACCATATTTTTGCTCTTAAAATTGCCGGGTGTTGATCGGTAAATGCATCTATTTTTCGGTGAAGAAGGACACCTTTTTTTATTTTCTCAGGAATTTGTTCAAGAGCTTTTTTCCCTTTAACATAATCTCCAATCATATTTCCTGTTAATATTTCCTCATCCCCAAAAGAAAGAAAAGCGTGACCCAAATAGTTCATAAATACGAAACTACAATTTACTTTTTATTACAGTTTAAATTAATCCTGTTTTTTTCATGTCTTGGAGATCATTGAGCATGCTTTTTAATTCTAATAATAGCTTTTCGGCATATAAAATCTCCGTAGCACTTAAACTTACCCAATTGATTTTGAACTCATTTTCTTGAACATTTTCACTGTTTAGGTTTTCATCGGTTTGAATTATTTTTAAGCAATCAAAAAAATATGTTTGGCAATTAGTGAGCAGATTTTTAGTATCGATTACTGCATCTATTTTATTATCAGTATTCAGTTTTTCTATTCCAATGAAAATGTTATTCAGCTCTCTTGTAATCCTTACACAATGAGTGATAAGTTGATAGTATGGTATGTAATTTTTTATTCCGATTGACGGTTCTTGAATGTATCTATTGAAAGAATCAAAAGCAATGCTGTTTTGGGTTTCAGCATTTCTTTTTAACTCTATCCAATTTACGTTTTCTGGTTTTGAAAAAGAGGAATTGAAGTAACTATAGTTTGCAATTATTGCTGCTTTAATATGTCTTGGTAAATATTTTTTATCCCATGCAGGTAAAAGTGCAAAGCCTGCAACAATAGCAATTATTGCTCCTGAAATGGTAGCTAATGCTCTTGTTCCAATCAAAATTAAACTTACGTTTTCTTCAACATCAAATAGAATTACAAGACTAATGGTTACAAAAAATGCGGCAACGGAGTATCTTTTTTTTATAAAATAAACCATCAAAATGCTGCTCGCAAATAGCATGAATTCTTTTATGAAATAATGAGAAGGCGTAAAAACCAAAATGCCACCAACAACACCACCTAAAATTGTTCCTAGCACACGGTCAATTCCTCGTTTAAGCGTTGCACCAAAATAAGGTTGCAATACAATGATCACTGTGAATGGAATCCAATAGCCATGATTGATGTTGAACCATTTGTAAATACACAGGGCAATCGTTGCTGAAAATGCTGTTCTGAGCGCATATTTAAAAGTGACAGAATTGAAATTGAAAAGTAAATTGATATTTTTCCACCAATGTTTGGGATGCAATACATACATGGTTTTTAGTAGCGAGTAACCTAAGTAAAGAGGCTGCTCCATATGGAAAAAATTGATTCGTTCCGGAACGCTTTCAATAAATTTCATGTTGCGTTCCAAAAGCTGATAAATACGTTGAAATTGTTGTTTGAATTCTTGTCCAACTTCTTGTTCTTGACTTTTAAATAATTCAATACTTTTTGCAAGTTTCAATGTTCGATTTGCAACCAATAATTCTTCTTCAGGTCTTACTAAAACCACATATCGAGCAATTTGTTGAAACGTGTCTTCTAAGTTTTTAAAAATGTCAAATAGTTTAAACCTCAAGTTGACAGGCACTTCAGTGATTTTGATGTTTTCTAGTTCATCGCTCAAGGTCAGTAAGTTTGTCGCTACAAGCGCAGTAGTTTTTCTCAATTGTGCTAGCTGAAATTGTTCTTGGTCTTTAAGCTCATTTACGTGGCTAGCCATTTTTTCATAAAAATGAAAAGAGTTGTCTATCGCAGTCCTAACTTCTCTTTCTTTCAAATAAATATTTCTGATGTTGTTACGAACTGATTTTCCATCCCATCCTTTCCCAATACTTGAAGCAAGTGAAGCATTGGATTTCCAAATCAAAGCAATCGTTTGTCTGTAATGCTGTTGTGCAGGTAAGATGTAAATGGAAATGAGACCAAGAAATAAGGTCAACAAGCCACCAATTGCCGTTAGCAAAAGGCGATGAATTAATTCATCTAAATTAAGAGTTGGATAAGCATTCGATAATAAAAACAATACATAAACACTGATAGCTAACCCAGAACCTCTATCGCCTATGTTTTTAAACATTCCAGCAATGAAGCCAACAGCAAGCATTGTAACCAAACTTAAAGGGAGATTACTTCCAGTAATGCTGCCTAAAGTTGAAAAAATAAGCACCAATACAATTCCCAAAAGTAGCATTCTTAATCTTTGTCCGAATGAGCCTTTGAGCTCCATCCAGCAAATACTTTCAGCCGTTAAGGTAATCCAACTTGCTTCTACAATATGTCCGGTTGCAATGCCCCAAATAATTGGAATAATAACAGAAAAAGCCATTCGAAATCCCCAATGTAAAATGGGCTCAAATGCTTCTTCTTCAAGTATTCTACTAATATGTTTTTGGGGATGTAGATGCATCCTTTATTGCAATTGCTTTTGAATGATTGAATAAACCTGCGACGCTTTTATTTCACCTTCCCAAAAGTTCTGATATCCTGTTTTGCCTAATTTTATTTTAGTTGCAGGAATAGAACCTTGCCATTCTTTTTCTAATTGAGGAATAAATTCATTTGCGTCAGTATCTTCAAGCCAGACTACTTCACTTGATATTTTTTTCTTGTTCAAAAAACGCAAGATTTTTTTTGGATATGCTTCTTTAAAGTCAAGACTTACTAAAAGAATTTTTACTGGCAATTCTTTAGTAAGCTTTGCTAATGCTTCAAATTCTGGTAGTTCTTTGACACATGGTCCGCACCAAGTAGCCCAAAAATGAACGACGAATAATGTGTCGTTATTTTCTAGTCTTGTGTTGATGCCTTTGGCGTCAATTGCCGATACAGTTTGAGCTTTGGCGTCAAAATGTAAAAGTAATATTGAAATTAAAAATATAAATAAATGTTTCATCTAGTTTTTATTCTTTCAAAGGTACAAGTCAATTTAACGGGGCAATCATTTTATGTTAAAAAGTGCAAGAGATTAAATCCTTTGCCTTAGGTTTGTTCTGTTTTTAACAATTACAATAATGGATAAAATAGCTTTATTAAAACAAAAGCAAGCTTTAGCAATCGAAGGTGGTGGTGCTAAAAGAATTGAAAGTCAACATCAAAAAGGAAAACTTACTGCTCGTGAGCGTATTTTGTTGTTGCTCGATGAAGGTAGTTTCGAAGAAATAGGAATGATGGTAACGCATCGTTGCAAAGATTTTGGGATGGAAGAAGAAATTTATCTAGGAGACGGTGTAGTTACTGGTTATGGAACGGTTAATGGAAGGTTGGTATATGTTTTTTCTCAAGATTTCACTGTTTTTGGTGGAAGTCTATCGGAAACTCATGCAGAGAAAATTTGTAAAATAATGGATCTTGCCCTGCAAAATGGTGCACCTGTCATTGGTCTTAATGATAGTGGTGGTGCGCGTATTCAAGAAGGAGTTGTTTCGCTTGGAGGATATGCAGATATTTTTCACAGAAACGTTAAGTCTTCTGGAGTTGTGCCACAACTGTCAGCAATTCTTGGACCATGTGCAGGTGGAGCAGTCTATTCACCAGCTATAACCGATTTTATCTTAATGGTTGAGCATACTTCTTATATGTTTGTTACAGGTCCTAATGTGGTTAAAACAGTGACTCATGAACAAGTAACAAGCGAGGAATTAGGTGGAGCGCAAACACATGCTTCAAAGAGTGGCGTGACCCATTTTGCTTGTGCAAATGAAATTGAATGCATACAAAATTTGAAATCTTTGTTGAGTTACATGCCTCAAAATTGTGAGGAAGATGCCCCAGTATATCCGTATGAAGTTGGTAATGAAATAAGAGCTCAACTGAATAGCATTATTCCAGAAAATCCCAATCAGCCTTATGATATGAAGGAAGTGATTGAAGCAGTTGTGGATCAAGATTCATTCTTGGAAGTTCATAAGGATTATGCTGAAAATATAATTGTTGGATTTGCTCGCATCGCTGGCAGAAGCATTGGGATTGTTGCCAACCAACCTGCTTGTCTGGCTGGTGTGCTCGATATCAACAGTAGTAAAAAAGGAGCAAGGTTTACTCGTTTTTGCGATGCTTTTAATATTCCATTGTTAGTACTTGTTGATGTGCCAGGATTCTTGCCAGGAACAGATCAGGAGTGGCATGGCATAATTACAAATGGTGCTAAATTACTTTATGCTTTGAGCGAAGCAACAGTGCCTAAAATAACTGTAATTACACGAAAAGCTTATGGTGGGGCTTATGATGTAATGAATTCAAAACACATTGGTGCAGATTTGAATTTAGCATGGCCAACTGCTGAAATTGCAGTAATGGGTGCAAAAGGAGCTGCTGAAATTATTTTCAAAAGACAAATTGCTTCATCTCAAGACAAGGAAGCAACTTGGAAAGAAAAAGAAATGGAATACAGTGAAAAATTTGCCAATCCTTATGGTGCAGCTGCGCGTGGTTTTATCGATGAAATTATTTTACCTGAACAAACAAGAATGAAATTGATAAAAGCTTTTATGATGCTTCAGAACAAGGTTGCTGAAAGACCGAAACGCAAGCACGGAAATATACCATTGTAATTTGAGTATTAAAGTTCAAGATGAACAGACAAATTTCATCTTGAACTTTTTTATTTAAAATTAATTAAATACCTTTCATTCATTGTTGCACATCAAGCATCAACGCTTCAATATTTTGATATGAAAAAAGTGCTTTTTATTCTTTCTTTTTTAATATTCGCAATAGGTTTGTTTTTTGTTTTCACCAATCCTAGTGAAGATGAAATTAGAAAAGAAGTTCAGCTTTTTGTTATCAATGAAATTGAAAAAAAATTACCAGAATCAGCCCGAGATGATGGATACGCATCAGATATTATTCATCTTAATGTAAATGAATCAATCTCCATTTCGGATTATTATTTTTTCAAGAAAGTGAATTATAAAAAGAACGGCAGAACCGATGCTATCGGATATGGCTATCTCAATGCGTTTCACGGAATCAGTAAATAATTATTTGATTGGATTCCAAATAGTTCTATTAGGTTTGATGTTATTTGATTTTTCAAGCATTAAAAGCATAAATTCATTTTCAGTCATCTTACTTCTTTTAGCCATTTTTTGAATAGAAGTAGATGTTTGTTCAAACATAGAAGTTAAGTTCAGTTTCCATTTATTTTTTTCTTGCACAAACTCCATAAAAACAGGTGTTTTAATGCCTTGGATTAACAGCTGTGCTTTAGCTTTTTTGTCTTCAATTGCCACATCTCCTATTTCATTTCCAGCAAGTGAAGTTTTAGAAATTAGCCCGTTGTCAATGGATAAAATGAACAATCCTTTTCCATCAATTGTGTGAAGATTTTTATTGTTAATTCTATGGCGAACACTCAAAATCATCAAACGGTCATTCAAGTTCAAATCAAACAGCTCAACACTGTCTCTATGTTTCACTTGCTCCAAAATAAAATCATAATAACTAATCGTTTTTGAATCAACATAATCAGCAGCAATGGCTCCCTTTCCTTCAAGAATAGCATTTTTGTACTGATGAAAGCATTGTTCAACCGCTGCTTTATTGTCTTGAGCATTCATGGAGAAACCAATGATGCATAGGTATAAGATGAATAAATTATTTTTCATTTTATTAAACACCAAATTGTCTTAAATGATGATCCAAATGTTTGTACATTAATATGCTCCATTCTTTGGGACTCATTTCGCCAAAAAAAGGATGAGGTCTTGTTGAACAGCCTGCGGGCCCATCTTTAACAAATACATGAATTAATTTAATGAGTTTTTGTCTCTCTTCTTCGAAATCACAATCTTTTGTGATGATGAAACTCTTGTCTGTTGGACTATTTTTATTAAAATCTTTTTCACCTAGAATCATTTTTTTGAAGTGACGACCAAACAAAAAGCCTAAAAAAACTCTTTTAGGGTTCTTACTTCCTGTTGCTACTTCAAACCCTACAATACAATGTGCAAGCATTTGACCAACTGACATTTTGCCCCAAACGCTTTGGCTGCTTGGCTGCAATTGATTAATTCTGGACAAGATTTCATCTAGAATCCCAGATTGGTACATGTGCTTCATCCACCAAATTTAATGTTTTTTAAATAATGAAATTAATTTTAAACAATATTCGAACAAGTTTATAGCTCAGTTATCTTTATCTTACATGAAACTACTCTTTTATAATTAATTATAAGTGAATAAAGAATATGAAGGACAAGAAGAATAAACCCAAAAAGCAACACACAAAAAAGCTAATTGAAAGAGTTAATGGAAGACTTGAAATCACAAGAAATGGTATGGGTTTTGTCATTGTTCCTGGTCAATCTAAAGACATAATGATTCGACCTGATAGAATAGGTTTGGCTTTGGATGGAGATGAAGTTGTTGTTGAAATCATTGAAGATGACAAGAAAGTTAGACGTCTTCAAGGAATTATTGTAGAAGTGCTAAATCGCACTCAAACTGAATTTAGTGGCAAGCTAGATGTTCGTGCTCATTTCGCATTTTTAATCCCTGACAAGCAAAATATGCCTGTTGATATTTTTGTGCCTTTGGAATTGTTACATGGTGCAGTTCATGGCGATAAAGCGATTGTAAAAATTAATGAATGGACTTCCAAAACTAAAAATCCAATTGGAGAAGTGGTCAGCATTTTGACTCATGAAACCAACAACGAAATTGCAATGCAAGGGATTTTGGTTGAAAATGGTTTCCCTTTGACTTTCCCCGAAGAATTGTTGCAAGAAGCAGAGAAAATTTCTACTGAAATTTCAAAGGCTGAAATAAAAAAACGTAAAGATTTTAGAAAGATATTAACCATAACTATTGATCCTGTCGATGCTAAAGATTTTGATGATGCTATTTCATTTCAATTCATCGACGAAAATCATTTTGAAGTTGGAGTGCATATCGCAGATGTGAGTCATTATCTCACTCCAGGAACGGCTTTGGATGCCGAGGCTTACAAACGCGCGACAAGTGTTTACTTGCCAGACAGAGTGTTGCCCATGTTGCCTGAAAGACTTTCAAATGAATTGTGCTCATTGCGTCCAAATGAAGAAAAGCTTACTTTTTCAGCTGTTTTCAAATTGAATATTAAAGGTGAAGTGCTTTCTAGTTGGATAGGAAAAACAGTTATAAAATCTGCTAGAAGATTTACCTATGAAGAAGTGCAGACAATTATTGAAAATGAAAATGGTGAATTGAAGGACGTGATTTTAACACTTAATTCAATTGCCCAAAATTTAAGAAAAGAAAGATTTAAAAAAGGTGCAATCAATTTTTCTTCAAAAGAAGTTCGATTTAAATTGGATGAAAATGCTAAACCAATTGGTATTGTTATTAAGGAAAGTAAAGAAGCGCATCAATTGATAGAAGAGTTAATGTTATTGGCTAACAAGGAAGTCGCTTCCTATGTTTCTAAGTTAGAAATTCAAGGAAAAGAAATCCCTTTCCCTTATCGAGTTCATGATTCCCCAGATGTCGAAAAGCTGAAAATGTATACAGTTTTTGCTGCAAAATTTGGACATAGATTCGACATAACCACGCCTCAAAACATTGCTTCTTCTTTTAATCAAATGCTTGTTGATACCAAAGATAAACCAGAACAGCAAGTGCTTGAAAGCTTGGGCATTAGAACCATGGCAAAAGCTGTTTACACAACAGATAATATAGGACATTACGGTTTAGGATTTGAAAATTATTGTCATTTTACCTCTCCAATTCGGCGCTATCCAGATGTTTTAGTACATCGAATTTTGTTTGATTGTTTGAACGAGAATTTCAAACCCATTGAGCATTTAGAAATGCAATGCAGACATTGCAGTGAAAAGGAAAGAAAGGCAATGGAAGCCGAGCGTACTGCTAATAAATATAAGCAGGTTGAATATATGGTTGATTATGTTGGTGAAGATTTTGATGCTGTAATTAGCGGAGTATCTGGTTTTGGTTTTTGGGCTGAAACTGTTGCTCACAAATGTGAAGGCATGATTTCCATAAATGATTTAAGAGACTATGATTATTATGAATTCAATGAGAAAGAATATGCTTTAATTGGTGTTTCAACTGGACATCGATTTTCAATAGGCGATAAAATAAAGGTAAAAGTCGTTGCTGCTAATTTGGATAAAAGACAAATTGATTTTTCTTTATCAGATTCAACTTTGGCAACAAAAAAGCCAACTAAAACCAAAAGAGCAACTACCTTTGATAAACCCAAATCGAAACAAAAAAATAAACGAAAGTCATAGCCATGCATACTTTTCAAGAACTAGCAAATTTGTTTGAACAACGAATTCTTGAATCTAAACTTTTTTCAGCTTCTCCACAATCGCTTTATGAACCATGTTCGTATTTCATGAGCATGGGGGGTAAACGTGTTCGCCCTGTTTTGTGTTTGATGGGCAACGAATTGTTTGACGATATCAATAATGATGCATGGCACGCTGCTCTTGGCATTGAGCTATTTCATAATTTTACTTTAATTCATGACGACATAATGGACAACGCGCCACTTAGGCGTGGTAAACAAACGGTTCATGAGCGTAATGGATTGACAGCGGGAATTTTATGTGGCGATGTGGTCTCTATTTTTGCTTACGAACAAATTGCAAAAGTTAGAAATCATTTAAGCAGTGTTTTTCATCAGTTCAACAAAACTGCTATTGAGGTTTGCGAAGGTCAGCAAATGGATATGGATTTTGAATTTCGTCAGGATGTTCATATTGATGAATATATCCAAATGATTACGCTAAAAACATCTGTGCTATTAGCATGTTCTTTGAAAATTGGTGCTATAATAGGTGGTGCAACTGAAGGAAATGCTGAAAAATTATACGAATTTGGTAAATATTTAGGTATTGCTTTTCAATTGCAAGATGATTATTTGGATGCATTTGGATCTGCACAAAAAGTAGGCAAACAAACAGGTGGAGATATTTTAGCCAATAAGAAAACCTATCTATTGTTGAAATCACTTGAAAATGCAAATCAAAATCAAAGAGAAGAAATAGTTAGATTATTGCATACCAATGAACCGAACAAAGTTGATAAAATGTTGACTTTGTTCAAAGAAACAAAAGCAGATAAAGAATGTTTGGTAGCAGTGAAACACTATTCTGAAAGAGCCTTCAGCAGCTTAGATCAAGTGGCTGTAGTCAGTAAACGAAAAACACCTTTAAAAGATTTGGCTGTATATTTATTAAATAGAGACATGTAATTTTGAACTATGAATTATTGGTTAGTGAAATCCGAACCTTTCAAATATAGTTGGGAACAGTTTGTTGCTGATGGGCAGACTTTTTGGGACGGTGTTCGAAATTATGGAGCTAGAAACAACCTACGTTCCATGAAAAAAGGTGATCAAGTTTTGTTTTATCATAGTAACGAAGGATTGTGTATTGTTGGAATAGCGGTGGTAGTCAAAGAAGCTTACCAGGATCCAACCACTGAGGATGCTAATTGGGTTGCTGTTGATTTAAAACCATATAAAGCTTTAAAACAACCAATTACTTTGGCACAAATAAAAAGCGACCCACAATTGCAAAACATGGATTTAGTAAGGCTTTCACGACTTTCCGTTGGAACTGTAAAGCCTGAGGAATACAAACATATATGTCAACTTGGTGGATTGAGAAAAATATAATATTATTTTTGTTGCGTCTTGGTGATAGACCTTACCTTGTTACTGAATTGATTTATTTACTTTTGAACTTCAAACAGAAAATTATTTTTACATATGCATAATGCTTATTTTAACTACGCTGAGCCAAAGAATGAGCCAGTATTAAATTATGCTCCTAATTCTCCTGAACGAAAGGCGCTTCAAGCTGCTTTGAAAGAATTGAAATCAGTTCAAAGAGATATTCCTATGTACATAAACGGGAAGGAAGTAAGAACAGGAAATAAAAAGGAAATTCGTCCGCCACATGAAACCACTCATTTGCTAGGTCATTTTCACGCTGGCGAAGCTGTTCATGTGCAAGAAGCTATTGATGCTGCGTTAAAGGCTCGTCAACAATGGGCTGAAACAACTTGGGAGCATCGTGCTGCAATTTTCATGAAAGCAGCAGAACTTTTAGCAACAAAGTATCGTTATAAGATGAATGCTGCCACGATGCTTGGTCAAAGTAAAAACGCATATCAAGCTGAAATTGATAGTGCATGTGAATTGATTGATTTTTTGAGATTTAATGTTCATTTCCTAACTGAAATTTATCAACAACAGCCGATTTCTCCTCAAGGTTTTCATAACAGAATGGAATATCGTCCACTAGAAGGTTTTATTCTAGCTGTTACTCCTTTTAATTTTACAGCAATCGGTGGCAACTTGCCAACTGCTCCTGCAATGTGTGGTAATGTTGTGGTTTGGAAACCTGCAAACACTCAAATTTATTCTGCTAGTGTTTTCATGGAAATCCTTCTAGAAGCAGGTTTGCCAGCAGGTGTCATTAACTTGGTATATACAAGTGGTCCTGTTGTTGGTGACATTTGTTTTAATCATCCTGATTTTACTGGCGTACATTTTACAGGTTCAACCGGAGTGTTTCAAAACATGTGGAATAGCATAGGTAGTAATATTCATAAGTACAAAACTTATCCAAGAATAGTTGGTGAAACTGGTGGCAAGGATTTTGTATTTGCTCATCCAGAAGCATTGGTTGATAGTGTTGTTGCCAACCTAGCTCGTGGTGCTTTTGAATATCAAGGTCAAAAGTGTTCTGCGGCATCTCGTGCTTACATTCCATCTAATTTGGCAGATGAAATCAAAGCTAAATTAGTTGCTGAAGTAGCTACTATGAAAATGGGACCGGTTGATGATTTTACCAATTTCGTAAATGCTGTAATTGACGAAAAGTCCTTTGATAATTTGGTTGCTTACATTGAAGGTGTTAAAAATAGTAATGGTGAAGCTTCCATATTATGTGGTGGAAAATATGATAAGTCAAAGGGTTATTTCATTGAACCAATTGTTATCGAAGCTAAAAATCCAAAGTATGTAACCATGTGTGAAGAATTATTTGGTCCAGTTTTGACTATTCACACATATGAAGCTAACAATTGGGAAGCTATGTTAGATCTTGTTGATAGCACTTCAGGATATGCATTAACAGGAGCCATTTTTTCTCAAAATAGATATGCACTTGAAACAATGACTAAGAAATTAGTGAATAGTGCTGGTAATTTTTATATCAATGACAAGCCAACTGGTGCAGTCGTTGGTCAGCAGCCTTTTGGTGGAGCAAGAGCTTCAGGAACCAATGATAAAGCAGGTTCAATGTTGAATTTGTATCGTTGGTTGAGTGCAAGAACGGTTAAGGAAACTTTAGTCCCTGTAGTTGATTATCGATATCCATTTCATCAAGCAGACTAACTTATTTACTTTACTAAAAGTCCCAACTTAAATTGAGTTGGGGCTTTTGTTTTTTTATATAAATTTTAGATCCAAGATTGGTAACATTGGTCGAATGCATCCTTATTGTTAGTAATCAATGCGATTTTTTTTATCACTCTTTCAACCAATGCATCTGGACAAGAAGCACCTGATGTAATCAATATTGTTTGATTACTGTTAGGTTTAAAAGGTGAAGGCGAAGTTAATTCTAAATGATGGTGAAAATCATAATGACTTATGGATTCTAATTCTTGAATGCAATGTTCATCCTTGATATAATATGTTGGAAGTTTTTCTTCACATAGTTCAACTAGATGAGAGGTGTTTGAACTGTTATAGCCGCCAATTACAATGGCAAAATCAGCTTGATTTTCTAGCATAGCTGCTACAGCAGTTTGGTTGTCATTTGTAGCATAACAAAGCGTGTCTCTTGTGTCGGCAAACCGTTCGCTAATAGATGAAGGTTGATGAAAACTTACAATTACATTCTTAAGATAATCGGCAATGCCTTGAGTTTCAGAAGCAAGCATTGTAGTTTGATTAACAACGCCAATTTTCTGTAGGTCTTTATTTATATCAAATCCTTCCGAGTATTGATTTTTGAAGTCTTCATAAAACATATTTGCTTCTTTTTTACCAATTATATATTGCGCTAACAGTTCGGCTTCTTTCAAGTCTTTTACAACTACTGTTGGCGCATTTGATTGGCTATGTGAAAAAGTTGCTCTAGTTTCTTCATGCATTGGTTTACCATGAACTACAATTGTATATCCATCTTTGCCAATTTTTTCTGCTCTGTTCCAAACTTTTTCTACAAAAGGACAAGTAGTTTCATATAGTGTTGGCTCTATTCCCTTACTACTCAAAACCTTTTCTAATTCTAGTGTGGTTCCAAATGCAGGTATAATTACTAAATCGTTTTCATTCAAATCGTTCCAATTTAAAATCATATCCCCCTTAGTGTCCATGATAAACTTAACGCCAAGTTGGAGTAAGTCGGCATTTACTCCTGGATTGTGAATCATTTCGCTAAGCAAGAAAACTCTTTTGTCAGGATTTTCTGCAACTGCTCTAAAGGCAATTTCAATGGCATTTTCAACGCCATAACAAAATCCAAAATGTCTAGCAATATAAAACTGCAAACTGCCAATACTCAACTTGGTTGCACTAAAATCTTTCTTGAGTTTATCAGCATATTTTCTTCGATTTTTTATTGCAGTGATGAGCGGACTTCGATATTGCTCGGGAACATTAAAGGATTTCATGACAAACAAAGATAAGGATTGAAAAACTTGACTTTAATATCTTACTTTTTATTACAATTGAATTGTATTTTTGTTTCAAATTAAATCATATTTATGTCAATATTTCATGAGTAAACTACTTTTTACACTAATTATTTCAGCTATATTTTGTTTTTGTTCAATTGATTCTAGAGCAATATCATTTTCTAAAGACTCTGTATTTCAAAAGAAATCAACAACATTCTATCCATATTGGTCACTTTCTGCTGGTGTTGGTTTAAGCGTCAACAGTGAATTTATTGCTAATGCAGAAAATACGCCAACTATGATGTCTGGATTCCGTTTGCTTCGTCAGCATCAAGTTTTTTCTTGCGGCATCGGTTATGACGCTCAGGTTTTATCATTGAAATCTACTGCTAGCAGTAATACTGGACAAGTTTACAAATATGGGGATCCACTCCATTCTGTTTTCGGATTGTTGGAAATTAGAAAAACTAAAACTTGGGGAAATATTTATTTAGGTGGATTGTTAGGTTATGCTTCAGGGAAAATTGAAGGAAATAATGATTTGACTAAGTATAGTATTTATACTTCTACAGCTGGTTATTTGCTTGGTGGAATTTTTGGGATTGAAAAGAATTTGCGTAAAAAATTTAGCATTTATCTTGAGCTTGTCCCTAAATTGTATTTGCTAGAATTCAAGCATACAAAATCTGGTGTTGAAAAAACAGCTAATCGTAATGTATTAGTTCTACCAGTTTTAGTAGGATTGAAATATAGTTTCAAATAATATATTCAAGACTTTTTGTCGCATGAATTTTTCTTTTTGAAGCAAACAAGAATTCTCATTTTATGAATGTAACGAGATTAGATTAATTTTTACTTCACAATTTATATAACTTATAATAAGTTTTATATGAAAATTAAACGAAATGTTGCGATCAGTGACTCTGGCTTCATTTTCAATCCAGCAACAGGTGATAGCTTTTCTGTTAATCCGATAGGGGTAGAAATCATTCATATGATTCAAGAGGGTAGAGAAAAGGAACAGATAAAATTGAACGTCATGAGTGAATATGTATGTGATGAATCAACTTTTGAAAAAGATTATTATGATTTCACTACTATGTTGCGCAATCACAAATTAATAGATGAGGATGAATAAGCCTCTTTATACTGTCGCCGTTACAGGTTTAAATGCCATCGATAGTCCTGGTCCTGGATTGGCAGTTATTCGGGGTTTGAAAGCAGCCAATTGTTTTGATGTGCGTATTGTTGGTTTGTCTTATGAAAATCTTGAACCAGGAATATATTTACATGAATGGGTAGATAAGACTTATCAAATTCCATATCCTTCAGCAGGTCAGGATGCTTTGCTGGAAAGACTTTCCTATATTATAGTGCAAGAAAAAATTGATTTCATTATCCCAAATTTTGATGCAGAACTCAATAATTTTATAAAGCTTCAATCAAGGTTGGAAAATTTATGGCAAGTGAAAATGTTTCTGCCCACAATGGAACAGTTTGAAGCAAGACATAAAACAAATTTGAGTCAATTTGGTGAGCAATATGGAATTAAAGTGCCATTCGCTCAACCCATATTTCATTCTCAAGAGATTACATTACTGAACGAACAATTGACGTATCCTTTTTTTGTAAAAGGTAAATTTTATGATGCTAAATTGGTTTATAATCAAGAACAAGCAACACAGATTTTTCATAAAATAAGTGCAGAATGGGGATTACCTGTTTTATTGCAAAAAATGATTAAAGGACTGGAAGTCAATGTTTGTGGTTTGGGTGATGGTTTGGGCAATTTAATAGGTGCTGTTCCGATGCGAAAACTTTATATAACGGACAAAGGGAAAGCATGGGCTGGAATTACATTAGCTGATGAAGAATTGATCAATTTATCTAAACAGATTGTTGAAAAAACAAAATGGAAAGGACCATTTGAATTGGAGTTTATAAAAACCGATAACAAGGATTATTATTTACTTGAAATCAATCCGCGTTTTCCAGCGTGGTGTTTTTTAACTGTAGGTGCAGGTCAAAATCAAATGGAAGCTTTGGTGAATTTAGGTCTTGGTCAAATCGTCAAACCTTTTCAAAATTATCAAGTTGGAAAAATGTTCATTCGCTATGCACAGGATATGATAGTTGATATTAAAGAGTTTGAACAAATTTCAACAACGGGTGAATTATAAAGAAAAAACATTATTGTCATGCAGAAGAAAATATATGAACGTCCTTTAATTCGTCCTTTGAATACTGGAATGACCAATAAATATGGTAATCGGACGGATTACATGCCAGTAACGCATATTGATGGTGCTTCAGTTAAACAGCTAATTCAAAATTATGGGTCACCATTGTTTGTTTTTTCAGAGCGACAAATTCGTGAAAATATTAGAAATGCTAAGCGAGCTTTTGAAACAAGGTATCCTAAAGTTCAATTTGCATGGAGTTATAAAACAAATTATTTGAATTCTATTTGCTCTTTGTTTCATCAAGAAGGTAGTTTGGCAGAAGTTGTGAGCCGAATGGAGTATGAAAAAGCGCTGCAGAATGGAGTTTCAGGCAATAATATTATTTTCAATGGACCTGATAAAACGGATGAAGATTTGTTGATTGCAATGAAGAATAATTCTTGTATTCATATTGATCATCTTGATGAATTATATCGATTAACAGAACTAGCAACAGAACATCAAATACAACCCCGTGTTGCTATACGCGTGAATATGGATGTTGGTGTTTATCCAATGTGGGATCGATTTGGATTCAATTATGAAAATGGTCAAGCTTGGGATGCTATCAATAAAATTGTTATTTCTAGGAAACTTCATTTAGTTGGTTTGCATACTCACATTGGAACATATATGTTGTCTCCAAATGCATATGGCGTTGCTGCCTATAAGATGGCAGATTTGGCAATGGCAATTAAAAGTAAATTCAATTTGTCAGTTGAATATATTGACATGGGTGGAGGTTTTGCATCAAAGAATACTTTGAAAGGAAGCTATCTTCGCGGCACAGATATTGTTCCTGAAAATTCAGAATATGCTGAAGCTATTTGCTCCTCTTTACTCAATGCAGGTTTTTCTTCCGATGATTTACCGTTACTAATTCTTGAAACAGGAAGAGCATTGATTGATGATGCGGGATATCTATTGGGAACTGTTATTGCCAATAAAAGATTGAGTGATGAACGAAAGGCAACAATTCTTGACATTGGTGTCAATAATTTATTTACTTCTTTTTGGTTTGATCATAAAATTTCACCAGCACAAGAGTTTGGCGCTCACAGCGAAGAAACTGTTTTATATGGTCCTTTATGTATGAATATAGATGTGGTCCGCGAGAATGTTACACTACCTCCATTAAACGCAGGTGATCATGTTGTTGTGCATCATGTTGGTGCCTACAATATTACTCAAAGTATGCAGTTTATTAGTATGCGACCAGCTGTTGTGTTAATTGATAAATCACTAAAACCACATGTTTTAAAACAAAAAGAAAGTCTTGCTGATTTACAAATCAATGAGATGCTTCCTGATCATTTGAAATATAATTAGTCTAAGCATAATTGATAGGAAAGATGAAATTGGAAAAACATGAAATTGGACATTTGCTTAAAGGATTTCCACTGAGTTATGCGCAAATTTTATTCAGCAACAATTTGTGGTTGGGTATTTTGCTGCTATTGATTTCTTTTACAGATTTAAGCATTGGTTTGTCTGGTGTTATCTCAATTGGCATTTGTCAATTGTCTGCTACTTTTTTTCAATTCGACCAAACTGAAATTAAAAATGGAACTTTTACTTATAATGCTTTGATGTTTGGTTTGGCAATGGGAAGTCTATACCAATTTTCAAATCATTACTTTTTAATCTTGTTCATTGGTTCGATTTTTACATTCTTCTTGACAATTTTTTTTCATAGTTATTTATATCTGAAACGTTTGCCTATGTTGAGTTTGCCATTTCTGGTCTCTATATGGACTATGTTTTTAGCGCTGTCAAATTTTAAGGGTTTTCAACTTGAGGCAAAAGAGATCAATACTTTTCAACATTATTTCCCAGAGTTTTTTAGTTCATTATCTTACTATGTAGATACTTTACTTTTTCGAGATTTTATTCACCTTTATTTACGTTCACTTAGTGCGATTTTTTTTCAGTATAGCGATGTTTGGGGTTTTGTAATTGCTATTGGTTTGTTGATCCAATCAAGAATTAGTTTTGCTCTTACTATTTATGGTTTTCTGATTGGTTATTTATTTTATCAAATTCTTGATGGTGATTTTTCACCTTTAGTGTATTCTTATATTGGGTTCAACTTTATATTATCAGCAATTTCATTAGGAGGTTTTTTTATAGTTCCATCTCTTAAAAGTCATCTATTATTATTCGTTGCCATTCCTTTGAATGCTTTGCTCATCAGTTCTTTCCATACTTTGTTTTCCAACATTAATTTACCACTTTACTCTTTGCCATTCAATGTTGTTGTGATTTTAATTCTTAGTGTTTTGCAAAAAAGATATTGGAATAGTAATTTGAAATTGGTTCAAATACAGCAATTTTCACCAGAGCAAAATCATTATAAAACGCTTCAGTTCGAAAAAAGATTCAGAGGACAAACATATTTGCCTATTTCACTTCCATTTATGGGAGAATGGCATATTGCTCAAGGTCATAACGGAGCGCACACTCATAAGCAAAGTTGGCAACATGCTTGGGATTTTGACCAACTCAATGAGTTTGGGGATACTTACAACTATTCAGGAACAGAATTAACTCATTATTTGTGTTACGAATTGCCTATTGTCGCTCCAGCACATGGTTGGATTGTGACTGTTGTCGATGGAGTTGCTGATAATTCAATTCATGAAGTGAATCTTAATCAAAATTGGGGTAATACAATTATCATCAAACATGGTGAACGGCTTTACAGTAAATTGTCGCATTTGAAACCATATTCAATAAAAGTTAAAGAAGGTGATTATGTGCGTGCTGGTGAAATTATCGGACAATGTGGTAGTAGCGGTCGATCACCTGAACCGCATTTGCATTTTCAAATACAAGCTAATCCTTACATTGGTTCAGAGACTATTAGGTATCCTTTAAATCATTATTTAGTTAAGAAAGAAGACAAATACTCATATTGTTCTTTTGATTATCCAAAGCAAGGGCAAATTGTTCGTAATGTCGTGACTTATCCACTTTTGGTTAATGCTTTCAATTTTATTGCTGGTAGGGAAATGGTTTGGGAGGTTGAACACAAAGGAAAGGTGAGGCAAGAAAAATGGATTGCACAAGTAGATATTTATAATAAACAATATTTGTATTGTGCAGAATCAAACTCATATGCTTATTTTTATTCTGATGGAGTAATGTTTTACTTTACTGACTTCTATGGAGTTAAATCTACTTTTTTATATTTGTTTTATCTTATTTGTCAAAAAGTTTTTTTAGCAATGTATGATGGAGTTGTGATTGAAGATTTTATTACACATGAATTATTTTTTAATTCAATTTTATGTTATGCTCATGATTTTGCTGCTCCGTTTATTCAATTTTTAAAAGGAAATTATATAATGCATTCGGAAGAAGTGTATCCATTAGGACAAGAACAGATGGTGAAAATTGTTACTGAGTTAAACGGAATTGCTTTTGGTAAAACTTGGAATTCAATAAAAGGCGAAGTTTTTGTAAATTACAGCGGTTTTCACTCATTATTTATTCAATCAAATTCAGGTGAAACAAAAGCTAAATGCATAGAGTATTAGGATTTTTTTTATTTTTTTGTTCTTCTGTACTTGTTAAGTCAGTTCGTGCCGAGCGTAATTTCTTGTCGATTGATTCAACAGTTCAAGTTTATTTCAACCAATCAAATTGGTTGGAACTAGTAAATTACTCCAATCAAATTCCAGAAGAATACAAAGATTGTTTTGTTTTTCAGTTTAGAGTTGGCGTTGCACATTTTATGTTAGGCGATTTCAAAATGGCTGAAAAGTATTTGAATGTTGCTCATAAAAAGAATCCATTTTCAATTGAAGTCCAATACTATCTAGCTAAGGTAATGTTGGCGCAAAACAAATCTTTTGAATTAGCTTGGTTACAAAAGAAGGAGCATTGGGACAATGTATTCACTTCCACAAAAATGATTGCATCTTTGAGTGTTGATGCTGGTCTAAAAAATGCTCAAAATGAATCCTCTATTGGAGCTTTAAATTATTATGCTCTAAGTGTTGAATCTAAATTTTCAATGCTTTCACAAACCAAGCAGTCAATATCTTTTCTTCAACAAAAGAGTGGAAAATCAAGTTTCAATCAATTCGAGTATTTCAATCAAACAACTATTTTGGTTAATCCAGAATGGCAGGTAAAACCAATACTACATTTGGCTAGGACAAATTATACATATGACTATTCCGAGCAAACAGAATTTGATAACAACGCATCTTACTTTGTTTCAAAAGGGGTTTTGACAAATAAAATCAAGGGTCTTAAAAATACCGATTATTATCTTAAAGGTGAAATGTTTTCGTATAATCTAGGTTTTCAGATTCAAAAAAGAATTGGAAATTGGCAAATTGGTATAGAACCAATTATTTCAGCAGTTAATGATGAATTTTATAGTGATTTCAATTTTATATCTTCTGGAAAATCAGATTCCCTTTTGAATGGAAAGCAATTTGGATCTGGTAAATATTATGAAATCGGTTCGGGAAAAACCCCAGATACCGTTCAAAGTAATCGATTTAGTCAAATCGGAATTTCCGTTGGTTATGTTGTTCCTGCACTTAAGAAAAAATTGGCACTGAATTCGAACGTTTATTTTTTGAATGGAAATAATACTCAAGAAGTAGTTTGGAGTATTTCTTCATTATTCAAGTATAATAATCATGTTTGGTTAAATCTCAATTACATGAATAAAGGTAGATTACCTTTATTAAATAGCGAAACAGGTCAACATTTCAACGGAATCAATCCAATTAACTACAGAATTGGATGCTCATTAATTATGAATCCGAACAAAAAAATGAATTTTGTTTTAACCTATCAAAATGAAGCTCAAAAGCAGCTTTCTAGTTCTGGGAATAATATTATTTTTCATGGCGTTTATGGAACGTTAAGATTAAATTTATGAGAAGCGCTTCACTAACCTCTTTATTAATAATACTTAGTTTCACTTCTTTTGCACAAGCAATTACAGAAAATACGATTTCAGCTTTTGAAGAGAGTTACAAATTTGAAACTAATAAAGAATACGATAAAGCAATAAACTCATTGAAAAGTATTGCTGTCACTGGGTTGTACGAAGCTAATTTCAGAACAGGATGGCTGTTTTATTCCAAGGGAGATTTTATTCAAGCCTCAAAGTATTATCAAGCGGCAGTCAAATCTAAACCAAGAAGTATTGAAGCATTTTTAGGATATGCCAATGCACAAGTGGCTCTTCAAAATTGGGATAAGGTTTTTGAAACTTACAAAACAATGTTGGCATTTGATGCTAACAATACTATAGTGAATTACAGAATTGCGTTAATGTATTACTATCGTAAAGATTATGCAAGTGCACAAACTCATTTGCAAAGAGTGTTGGACCATTATCCATTTGATTATGATTCGATGTTGTTGATGGCACAAGTGAAAGCTGCTGCAGGTAAAATTTCAGAAGCTAAAGTTTGGTATCAAAAAGTGTTACTTTACAATCCTTCAGATACTTCTATTAAAAAAATTGTTGAAAATCTCTAGTTCTAATTCGTTTTAAAAAAGGCTGCAATTTGATTTGCAGCCTTTTTTATTTTATAAAATAGTCTTTTTTACTTCTTCAAGAATATCAAGCGTTTCTTCTTTGCTAATTCCTTCCGCATAAATCCTTAAAAGCGGCTCTGTTCCTGATGCACGGAGCATCATCCATCCTCCGTTATCTAAGTGATATTTCACTCCATCAATCGTTTCTATATTGTGAAATGTGTATTTACCAAAAGCTGTGTATTCGTTGTTTTGTGCTTTTTTAATGATAGCTTCTTTCTTGCTGTTTTCAAGATGAAGATCATTTCTTTCATAAAAAAAAGTGCCAACTACATCATAAACCTCTTGAATGAGTTGCTTTAAAGTCTTCCCGCTTTTAGTCATGAATTCATATATAACCAATCCATCGTAAATGCCATCTCTTTCTGGAATATGACCTTTGACTGCAATACCACCACTTTCTTCTCCACCAACCAAAACATCTTCATGAACCATAATTTCACTGATGTATTTAAAGCCAATTGGTGTTACTTCAAATGGCAAATTGTATGCCTTACACATTTTTTTTACTCTATCAGTTGTTGAGAATGCAATGGCAACTTTACCAGACATTCCTTTATACTTGTGAAGATAATGAGTGAGCAATAATATAATATGATGCGCATCAACAAAATTCCCATCTTCATCATACAATCCTATTCTGTCAGCATCGCCATCAGTCGCTAATCCAATTTTTAGCTCAGGAGTGTTTCTGATTGTTTGCGCTAGCTCTTGCAAATTTTTATCCAATGGTTCTGGTGCTTGACCGTGAAACCCAGGATTATTGTCGCAATGCAATAAAACAGCATTGGGCATTAATCTTTTGATAACATTTTGACCAGCACCAAACATAGCATCATAAGCGAGTTTAAATGGTGATTTGTTCAAAGCTTCAAAATCAAATTTTTCTTGCAGATAGTTGATATACATATCTTCAAGGTTAACATAAGTTAGAAGTCCTTTTTCTTCCCAATGTTGCAAAGATTCAGTTGAAATATTCACTTCATCTTTAATTAAATTCTCAACAGCTGAAATGTCTTTAGGACTTGAAGGACCACCGTGAGCTCCTTTTAATTTGAATCCATTATATGATGGAGGGTTGTGAGAAGCGGTAATTACTACACCTTGTTGTGCTTTCAGCGCTAATACACCAAAAGAAATCATAGGAGTGCTTACAAAACCCTTAGCCAGAGCTACTTGTACGTTATTAGCGCATAATACACTTGTCACTGTTTCAGAAAACATTGTTCCTCCAAAACGACAATCATTTCCTACAACAACTTTGGCATTGGGTCCTTTGGCATTCAACCAATCTGCTAATGCTTGCGCCACCCTTGCTACGTTATAAACAGTAAAATCCAAAGCAACTATAGCACGCCAACCGTCGGTGCCAAATTTAATTTTGTCTACCTTTGTCATATTTTAAAAAATATTTATAGTTAAATTAATTCGAATCAAAAATACTAAACCTTTTCAACCAATGGGTTTAATTAATTTTGATTTTCAATTAACATTAAATGAGTTCTGTAATTATTTCAATAAACCCAACTTCAGGAGCGATTATTCAAGAACATCGAATTCATTCTCATGAGCAAGTGATGCAAATCATAGATAAGGCTGAAATTCAATTTCAACTTTGGAAAAAAATAACCATTGCTAAAAGAGTTGAATTGTTCAGACGTTTGGCAAAATTGATCCGCAAAAGAAAAGAGGAATTAGCTAGCATGGCAACAAAAGAGATGGGTAAGCCAATTGTGCAAAGCAGAACTGAGTTGGAAAAATGTGCTAGTACATTAGAATATTATGCTGATAATGCGAGTTCTTTTTTGTCTAATTTGAATATTCCTATTGAGGGTCGAAAATCTTTTGTGACTTATCAGCCTCTTGGGGTAGTATTGGCAATTATGCCATGGAATTTTCCCTATTGGCAAGTCATTCGGGCATTTGCTGCAATTGTTATTTCAGGCAATGTGTTGCTTTTAAAACATGCTTCAAATGTTATTTGTTGTGCTCAACTCATTGAAGAAGTTATTGTTGAAGCTGGATTTCCAATTGGTGTATTTCAAAGTATAATTGTTCCATCTTCTTCCGTGAAATCTATTGTTGAGCATTCTTCTATTCAAGCCATCAGTTTTACTGGAAGCACCAAAGCTGGTCGAGAAGTTGCGGCTTTAGCTGCTTTTCATCTCAAAAAACAAGTTTTAGAACTCGGCGGTAGTGATGCTTATGTTGTTTTAGAAGATGCTGATATCGCACATGCAGCCAAAGTTTGTTTGGAAAGCAGAATGATAAATTCGGGTCAAAGTTGCGTGGCTGCAAAACGATTTATTGTAGTTGAAAATAGAAAGGATGAATTTGAAGAAGCATTAATGTCGCTAATTGCAGATTTGAAATTTGGTAATCCATTCGATGAGGTCAATAACGTAGGACCCATGGCTAGATTGGATTTGAGAGATGAATTACACGAACAAGTATTACAAAGTATTGCACTTGGAGCAATTTTAAAACATGGTGGATTTATTCCAAAATGTGAAGGAAGTTTTTACTCACCAACAATTTTGTCAAATGTAAAAAAAGGAATGCCAGCTTATGATGAAGAGCTTTTTGGACCAGTTGCAGTAGTTATTAGTGCAAAAGACGAACTTGAAGCAATAGAAATTGCAAATGACTCAGTATATGGATTAGGTGCTGTTGTTTTTTCAAAAGATAAAAACAAAGCAGAACAAATAGCTAGCAGTCAATTGAATGCTGGTAATTGTTTTGCCAATGCTGCTGTTCATTCCCATCCACAATTACCGTTTGGAGGTATCAAACAAAGTGGATATGGACGCGAACTAGGAATTTGGGGGGTACATGAATTTGTGAATATTAAAACAGTGTCTATTCATTAGCCTTGAATTTATTATTAAATTGTATTTTGCTAAGCAAAGCAATAAATCAGAAAATTTCATGTACTCTTATTTAGCACTAGGCGATTCTTATACCATTGGTGAATTGGTTGATTTGAAACAGAATTTCCCATTCCAATTAGTTAAACAATTAAATAACAACAATATACCAGTAAGTGATCCTGTAATTATTGCTAAAACAGGTTGGACTACGGATGAATTGATGGCTGCAATTCAAGAAAGCGCCATTCATGAAACATTCAGTTTTGTTACCTTACTAATTGGCGTCAATAATCAATATAGAGGTCGTTCAGTGGAGAATTACAGCATTGAATTCAAACAACTATTACAACAAGCAATTCAATTTGCTGGCGATGACCCTAAAAAAGTTTTTGTTCTTTCCATACCTGATTGGGGTGTAACACCTTTTGCTAAAGATAAAAACACTACTGAAATTGCTTCCGCAATTGACCAATATAATGATGTTAATAAGAATATTTCTTTAGCTGAAAAATGTCATTATTTATACATAACAGATAGCACAAGAATAAATGCCTCAGATGAACAATTTTTAGCTGAAGATGGACTGCATCCTTCAGCAAAAGAATATGCAATTTGGATTGACCGATTATTGTCAATGGTTGTTAAAAATTTAATTTCATGAGAAGAAAATCTAAGGTTTATGAAAAAAACAGGTTATGATATTGTTCAAGAAGTAATTGAAGATGCATTGCAAGCGTTTCCTGTTTCTCCTCTTCTCATAAGTTTTTACAAACAGTATCAGCAAAGAGGGTTTTTAACGAAAAAGCAACTTCAAGGTTTGCATTCCAAAGCAGCTTCTTCAAACAAAATTAATCCTGGAAAATTAGCAACATTAGAAGCGTTGATTAAAAAAATGCCAACAAGGGTTAAGTCTGAATTACCAGAATTACTACCTGAAATTGAGCCTAATCCAGAAGTTAAAGTGATGTTAGATAAGGTTTTGATCAAATTCCCAATGCACAAGAGAGCGTTGTTTTTTTTATCCAAACATAATAATAAGGAAAATCTGACTGCGTCAGAATTGAATGATTTGAAACAATTTTTGAAAATTGCAGAACGATAATAGTAGTAGAGTTATTTCCACTTTTGATTTAGCCGTGTCATTTGTGATGAACACTAATCAAAACATTTTTCTAACGGGTAAAGCAGGAACTGGTAAAACAACTTTTTTACGACAAATTCAAACCAACAATAATAAAAAAACAGTTGTCGTTGCTCCTACGGGAGTTGCAGCAATTAATGCAGGTGGTGTAACCATGCATTCTTTTTTTCATCTACCATTTAAGCCTTTTTTACCTCAACAAAAACGCGGTTTTGGACTATCTTTTTCTGAAGGTGTTGACTTAAATACACTTTTGCATAATGCACGTTTTAATAAAGAAAGAAGAAAAATATTTGAAGAGTTAGAACTTTTGATTATTGACGAGGTATCCATGCTTAGAGCTGATATGTTGGATGCTATTGATGGAGTTCTAAGGCATTATAGAAAGAAGAATCACTTGCCTTTTGGCGGTGTTCAGATCTTGTTAATTGGAGATCTTTATCAATTGCCGCCAGTGGTCAAAGATGAAGAGTGGCAAGTCTTACAGCCGTTTTACAAAAGCCTTTTCTTTTTTGATGCAACGGTCATGCAACAAACCAATTTGATTTCAATTGAACTGGATAAAATTTATCGTCAGTCAGATGAAGTGTTTATCAACTTATTGAATAAGATTAGAAATAGCAATGTTGATGAGTCCGATTTATCCTTGTTAAACAAATATTATGACCCGTATTTTTATCCAGAAATTGAAGATGGGTATATTGTATTGACTTCTCACAATTTCAAAGCGGATAAAATAAATCAAGCTGCTTTGGCGAAATTAAATAGTGAGTTATATGAGTTTGAGGGGGAATTGAAAGGTGAGTTTAATGAATCAGCACTTCCTGTTGACAAAAAACTGGTTTTAAAAGTTGGTGCTCAAATCATGTTTATTCGCAATGATAAGGGTGATAATAGAAGATATTATAATGGTAAAATAGGCATTGTTACAAGAATGCGTGGAGATGAAGTCTATGTAAAGTTCTTGGATGGTTCGGGTGAAATGAAATTAGAGAAAGAGGTTTGGCGCAATGTGAAATATAAATACAGCGAACAAGAGGATAGAATTGAGGAAGAGGAAATTGGTTCTTATAAGCAATATCCAATTCGATTGGCTTGGGCTGTCACCATTCACAAAAGTCAAGGACTGACATTTGATAAAGCCATAATCGATGCTGGACAATCGTTTGCAGCAGGTCAGGTTTATGTTGCTTTAAGTAGATTGACTTCATTACAAGGCTTGGTATTGTCTTCTCCTATTGGTTTGAGTGCCATACAAACTGAAGAAAAAATTCGCTCATTTTCTCAGCAGGTTTGGTCAAAAGCTGAACTGAGAAATGCACTCATAAAAGGTCAAAAAGAATATTTGATTGCACGTTTATTGCAAGCTTTTAATTGGGAAAAATTGATTTTTCATTTTCAAGATTATTTAGCGCAGATTTCATTAAAACTGAATCCTAGCATTGGCTCAGAAACTTTATTGTGGGTAAATACTATGATTGAACGGTTGACCAAATTAAGTGAAGTGGGGAATAAATTTTCCAATCAGTTGCTACAATTAGTTGGAGATGTAAATTCCTATACCACTGTTCAGCAGAGGGTTTTAGCTGCTCATGTATATTTTCAAAAAGAAATTGAAAATCAGTTAATTCAAAAATGGCAAGAGCATTTCAATTTTGTTCAAGCAAAATCGAAAGTTAAAAAGCACCTCACTCAATTGCAATTTTTATATGAACAAATCGATAAAAAAATTATTGAAATTGAACAAGTGAATATTTTAGCAAAAGGACTTGCTGCTGGAGAACAATTAGACCAAGTTTTTCAAGAGTTTCATCAGACCTTATTGACTAAATCGGAAAGTAAACTTTCCGTTCAAACAATTGAAGCAATCAAAGAAAATACAAAGGAAATTTCTTTACGACTTTTTCAGCAAGGCAAATCAATTGCTGACATTGCTATTGAGCGTGGACTGACACAAGGTACAATTGAAGTGCATCTTTTAGGATTTGTTGAAACAGGAAAAGTTGAGTTCGAAGCAGTAATTGCCAATGAAATTGTATTGAAAATAGAACAAGCTTTTGCTAATTCCGAAGAGAAAACTGTGGTGGCTGTGAGAAGGTTATTAAATAACGCTTATTCATATTCTGTGATTAGTGCTGTAATTACTCGAAAATTAAAAACCCCATCAAATACTTGATAGGGTTTAGTATGCTTTTTTATTTTTCATCCGCCGATGGACCATAAATCCCTGGAACTGGAATATCTAATAATCTTAAGTAAACACTCAATTGACCACGATGATGTATCATGTGATTGAGGCACATATCCCTTAAAACAACACCTTTAGGAAGTTCAAAAATTTGATGTGCACCATGTCTTAACATCCACATTTTGGAAAGTTCATCAGCAGGTGCATTTTCAAGCGCTGAAATGGCATCCGCAACACATTTATTGTGGTGTTCGATAAGGTCATTTACTGATTCTGGTTGAAAAGGTTTGAAGTCTCCTGCTAAATCCAACTCATTAAGATTTAGTGTGTAAGCAACCCAAGAAGGTAAATCTGCAACGTGAGTGGCAAGCTTAATCAAGCTCATTGATTTTGCATGTGGCTTCCAGTCAAAGTGCTCAAGTGCAAGCCTTTCAAGCATTTTATTTGTTTTTTCAGCTTCGTGTCTGATTTCTGAAATTATAGTTTCGTAAATGTTCATGATTTATGAATTTTGTCACAAGTTAAACTAACTTGAGTTCATCATGAAATACAGAAAATATATAATGTAATGGTAATGCTATTTCAATTAAAACTCTAATATTTTGGATTGTTTCCATGTACCATTAATTTGCTCAAAAAGGACAATTGAACTTTTTTCGCAAAATGGACCACAATGTATTCCGTAGGAAAAAATTGCTTTAGAATCGTTGTCAAAGAAAAGTGGAACTGAACAACTAATGAATCCTTGAGTTAAATTAAAGGTTGCATTTAATTTTTTCCAAGCTTGATTATAGTCGTCTTTTTCAGTAAAAATTGATTTAATAGTGTTGTAGTTAATAACTGTTATATTATTTAAGCCCAAGGAACTAAATTTGAAATCTTGATTTGCCTTGATTTGATCTGCAATGAAATTACATTTTAAAAGTTCATTTTTAAATTCTACGTTTTTCACTTTAAGCTCTTGGTACATGTTTTCTTGCCTGTCGTTGAAAGGAGAAAAATCTGCTAAATCTTGTAAAAAAATAACCTTAGGTTCGTAATTATTAATTATTTTAATTTCTTCAATGGCTTGAATAATAAATTTATTTATTTTATCTGCATTGCTGTTTTGGCTGTTTGCAACTTTAAAACTTAAAAGTAAAAGGACGAAAATGGCATTTTTTTTCATAATATCTAATCAACAAATGTCTAATCTTCAAGCTGGTTTCTAATAGTTTGACTTGCCATTAACAAATTGTTATTAAATACTTATAAATAAAATATAAAATAATTATTTATTAAATTTTAAAAACTTCCCACTCTTCTGGTAAAATGCTATATATGTAAGTATTGCTAATTGTTCCATGATGAGTTATCCTATCGTTTCTTAAAATTCCTTCCAATTTAGCGCCTAGTTTTTCAATTGCTTTTCTTGAACGTATATTTTTTTCTCTTGTTTTGATTTGCACTCTTATAGTTTGCAATTCTTCAAAACAATATTCTAACAATAGGAATTTACAGGATGCATTAATTTTCGTGCCCCAAACTTTTGGACTCATCCAAGTCCAGCCAATTTCTAGTTTTCGATGTTGTGGTTAAATGTCGATAAATCTTGTTGACCCAACAATTTCATTCGTGGCTTTTTCGATAATGACAAAAGGGTAGTGTTCTCCTGAAAGTCTTTTCAATAAAGCTTCTTGCAAGGCAACTCTGAGTTCATTTAAATCTGAACCATTACAAGGCAAGTAGTTCCAGATTTCAGGATATTGGCATCCAATTTTTTCTAGAGTTGGAAAGTGCTGCGATTGTAAAGGTTCAAGTCGAACGAATTCATCATCCAAAATAATAGGATGTTTTATCCAAGTGGCGTTCATAGAAAATAATTTGTTAGAATGAAATAACTAAAAATAAACGGTATTTAGTATGTTTGAAATCTTTATTTTTTGATTCACTTTCATGTCTTCCAACACGAGCATTAATCCGATTTATTACATCTTTCGATTGTTACTTTATCCATTTGCATTGCTTTACGGGTTGATTGTTTGGCTGCGTAATAGGCTCTATGATTCTGGTTTTTCATCATCCATTTCCTTTAGCATTCCGATTATTTCAGTTGGTAATCTTTCTGTTGGCGGAACGGGCAAAACTCCTCATGTTGAGTATTTAATTCGTTTGCTGCAATATCAATTTAAAGTGGCAACAATGAGCAGAGGGTACAAACGTAAAACTC
>CAZNVQ010000005.1:0-16799 GCA_964576425.1 uncultured Flavipsychrobacter sp.
TAAATTTATCAGTTTGGGGCGTAACTTTTATCTCCACTCAAAGCTAGGAAGTCCAAAAAATCACTGCTTTGGTGAGTAAAGGTCTAACTCTACCAAAAGTTGTTTCCGCTAATCCAAAATTGAGTGCGTAATAAACAAGTTGGAATGCAGCGAGAACGCCGACCAACATACCTACTATGCCCCATAAAATTGTAGCAAAGGCAAACATCTTAACAATCTTATTATCATAATAAAATTGATCCAATTGACAGGTGTTTGATGGACTTTTTCCATAATCCGACGGCATTTGCTGACCTTGTTGTGCAGTAATATCCATGTATTTTACTTTATGTATTAAAAAATTATTTTTTGATTTCCTTTTCAAATAATATTTTCATTGCTGAACCTTCTTGATCTTCAAATTGGTTGGATTTAACACTCCAAATAAATGCACCTAGAAATCCTCCAGCTACTACGATACTTGCGATAATTAATAAATATAATGCGCTCATTAAATCTTATTTTCAGCGATTACAAAACTATCTCTAGGGTCTTCCTTTGTTTATGACAATGCTCAAGACAATTAATGATTGTAGTCATAGTTTTGTCAAAGTCATATTCTATAAATAATAAAATTGTATAATGTAATATTTAGTTTTATTATTTTCAGATTAGTGTGACCTAAGTAACAAGGGGAATAAAATTGCTTTTGCATTTTTGCGCTGAAATAAAAAGCTTACTTTCATAGCATGTTAGACATATTCGGATATATTGCTTCTATCGCCATTGGTTTATCACTTGGTTTGATTGGTGGTGGAGGAAGTATATTGACAATTCCTATATTAGTTTATTTATTTGGTGTTGCTCCAAAATCTGCAACAACGTATTCATTATTTGTAGTTGGAATGTCGTCAGCAATTGGGGCTTACAGACATTACGGTTTAGGAAATTTGAAATTGAAACCGGCTTTTCAATTTGCTATTCCTTCTTTAGTTACCATATTAACAGTTCGGAAATGGATTGTCCCAAATTTGCCTCAAGATTTGTTTTCAGTAGGTAAATTGGTTGTGACTAAAGACATTTTTATCATGTGTCTGTTTGCTTTGTTGATGATGATGGCTTCTTTTTCAATGATTAAAAAAAGTAAGGAAGAAGAATCTAACGTTTCAATCAGCTCATTTAAAATTGGAATAATAGGTGCTCTTGTTGGCATTGTCACAGGTTTTCTAGGAGCTGGTGGTGGTTTTTTAATTATTCCAGCTTTGCTATTTTTCACTGGTATCAATATGAAACAAGCAGTTGGAACTTCACTTCTGATTATATCTATAAATAGTTTAATTGGTTTTTCTGGAGATGTGTTGATGGGTTTAGATATAAATTATGTTCTTTTATTTTCAGTTTCTACATTTGCATTATTAGGAATAATCATAGGTACATATCTTTCTAAAAACATAAATGGACAGCAACTTAAACCAGCTTTTGGTTGGTTTGTGCTTTTAATGGGAATTTATATAATATTAAAAGAGCTTTTTTTAAAATAAAAAGAATAAATAAATATTAATATATCATGTTTACTGTAGAACAAATTTACACAGGTTGCTTGGCGCAAGGCGCCTATTACATTACCTCAAATGGCGAAGCCGCAATCATTGACCCGCTTAGAGAGACACAACCATATTTGGATAAATTATCAAAAGACGGTGTGCAATTGAAATATATTTTTGAAACTCATTTTCACGCTGATTTTGTTTCTGGTCATGTAGATTTAAGCAAAGCTACTGGAGCTAAAATCGTATATGGTCCAAATGCTCAATGTGGTTTTGATGCAGTAATTGCTACAGACGGACAACTATTTAAAATAGGTGACATTACAATTAAAGTATTGCACACACCAGGTCATACCATGGAAAGCTCAACTTATTTGTTGATTGATGAAAATGGAAAAGACCATTCGATATTTAGTGGAGATACTTTGTTTTTAGGTGATGTTGGTCGCCCCGATCTTGCTCAAAAAGCAGCAAACATGACTCAAGAAGGATTAGCAGGATTATTGTATGAAAGCTTAATGACTAAAATAATGCCACTTGCTGACGATGTTACTGTTTATCCAGCACATGGAGCAGGGAGCGCTTGTGGGAAAAATATGATGAAAGAAACTGTTGATTCATTGGGTAATCAAAAAAAGATGAATTATGCTTTGAATCAACCGAGTAAAGAGGCATTCATCGAAGCTGTTTTAGAAGGCTTAACACCTCCACCAGCATACTTTGGTATGAATGTGAGTATGAATAAAATGGGTTACGATAGTTTTGAGCAAGTAAGAAATAATGGTATGCGTGCTTTATCTCCAGAGGAATTTGAAGTGGCTGCAGAATCAACAGGAGCATTAATTTTAGATACTCGTTCAAGTGCTGTTTTTTATCAAGGTTTTGTTCCTCAATCCATCAACATCGGATTGAATGGAGATTTTGCACCTTGGGTTGGTGCTTTGATTGCAGATGTGAAGCAACCTTTATTGCTTGTTACTGACGAAGGCAAGGAAGAAGAAACTGTTACAAGATTAGCAAGAGTTGGATTTGATCATCAAATTGGTCATTTGAAAGGTGGTTTTGAAGCTTGGAAATCATCAGGAAAAGAAATTGATACTATTAATAGAATTAGTGCTACAACTTTTGAACAACAATATAATGCTAACGAATCCAAAGTTGTTGATATTAGAAAAGAAACTGAATATGCAGCAGAACATGTTGTAGATGCTTATTGTCGTCCTTTAGCTCAAATTAATGATTGGGTGAAAGATATTCAGCCAAATGAGCATTTCTTTTTGCATTGTGCAGGAGGTTACAGAAGTATGATTGCTGCAAGTATTTTGCAGTCAAGAGGTTTCAGAAACTTTTCAGAAATTGAAGGTGGTTTTAAATCAATTGCTGAAACATCAATTCCTAAAACAGATTTTATTTGTCAAAGTAAAATGTTGAAAGCCTAATTTTTATGGAAACATTGAAAATATTGATTCCTACAGATTTTTCCATTCAAGCAGAGTATGCCTATTTGATGGTAAAAAAACTGGCTGAAAAAGTGAATATTGATGTTCATTTCCTTCATGTTTTAAATGTGCCCGATACCGTAACAATGGATGATAAAGGTAATATTCAAACTTGTGGTGAAATTGATGTGAAGTATGTTGAAATGCAAAAGCAAATAGCTGAGAGACAATTATCAAATTTGAAATCCAGTTACGGCAATGAAATAAATAAACATTTAGTATTTGGAAAAACCACAGATGCCATTGTTTCATTTTCAATGAAAAATAATTTTGACTTGATTGTGATGGGCACGAAAGGTTTATGGGGCATTCGTGAAATTTTTTCTGGAACTGAGACTCAATTCGTTGTTAGAAAGTCTGAAGTTCCTGTATTGTCATTGATGTGCGATCGATCTGAACTTTCAATAAGAAACATTTTGTTGGTTTATGATTTTATGGATGAAACCAAAGAAGATTTGAGTTTATTAAGAAAAATTGCAAATTCATTTGGTGCAAAAGTTCATCAGTTGCAAATGATAACAAAATCTGATGAAGCAAAAATTGAACAATTAAAAATCTTAATAAATCAGCATGCAGCTGAACATGGAATTAATAATTTTGAAAACCATTTCTTGCTAGAAACAGACATTGAAAATGGTGTTGTTCATTTTAATCAAATGCATGAAATGGATTTAGTTTGTATTGGAACTCATGGTAGAAGTAATTTTTTTCACAAAGGACCCAGCGAAAAATTAATCAACCATTTATTTAAACCAATTATCTCTTTTCATTTAAAATACAAATAGTACAATATGTGGACTGTATTGCAAAACACTTGGCCATGGTGGTTTTCAGGCACTATCATAGCCTCAGTAATGTTTTTATTAATTTTTTTCGGACAAACTTTTGGTTTTTCCTCAAATCTAAGAACCATTTGTGCTGCTGTGGGTTGTGGCAAAAAAGTGAAGTTTTTTGATTTCAATTGGCGCACACAAATGTGGAACTTAGTTTTTCTAGTAGGCGCTGTTTTGGGAGGTTTTTTTGCTAAAACATTTCTTTCCAACAATCAACCTGTTACAATTTCTACTGCAACAATTCAAGACTTAAATAAAATAGGGTTTGCAGCACCGACAGAATTTCAACCAACTGAATTATTTAGTCTAGAATCAGCTTTTACACTTAAAGGATTTTTAGTATTATCAATTGGTGGACTTTTGGTTGGCTTCGGAGCTCGTTATGCTGGTGGTTGTACTTCTGGTCACGCTATTTCAGGATTATCCAATCTGCAATTTCCATCGCTAATTGCTGTGATTGGTTTTTTTGCTGGCGGTTTGATTATGACCTATTTAATAATGCCCTTGATTTTTTAAATAAATAATTGATGAAATTTTTAAAATTTTTAATTGTAGGAATTGTATTTGGTATTGTTATGGCCAAATCAGAAGCGATGTCATGGTATCGGATTCAAGAAATGTTTCGTTTCCAATCTTTTCATATGTATGGAATTATTGGAACGGCTGTAACGCTTGGTGTGATTGGAACAGCGTTGATTAAGAAATTTAAATTACGTGATTTTCAAGGTAATCCAATTCTATTTTCACCAAAAGAAAAATCAATTTGGCGCTATATTCTTGGAGGTACAATTTTTGGTTTAGGATGGGCTCTGAGTGGTGCATGTCCTGGTCCAATGGTGGTTAATATTGGTTATGGTTACTTGTCAATGTTCATAGTTTTCTTTTTTGCCAATGTTGGCACTTATTTATATGCACTTGTAAAAGATAAATTACCACATTAGAATTGAAAAACATGAATAATGTAAATAATGATTCGAGAGATAATGATTATTCGAGTTTAATTTCTCGATTAATTCAATTGAGTACAGCGCTTGTTATCGTTGTAGTTGTACAAATTATATACATTTTATTTTTTACAGAAAGCAGGTTGCCTGCTATTGTTGAAAAATGGAAAACAGTTGAGAAAGTAATTTATCCAAAAGATAGTTCTTCTATTAAAAATGAAAAATTTTGGTCTCCTCCAATTATTGAAACTTTGAGCGATTCCAAAAAAATAGAACAAATTCAATACGGCAAAGATTTAATTGTGAATACAGCAAAATATTTTGGAGAGAAGGGAATTGTAAAAACTAATCAAATAAATGGCATGAATTGCCAAAACTGCCATTTAGAAGCTGGCACTAAAATTTTTGGAAATAATTATAGTGCAGTTTGGGCAAATTATCCAAAATATAGAGCAAGATCTGGAGGAATCGAAAATATATTTAAACGAGTGAACGATTGCTTTGAACGTAGTTTAAATGGTCATGCACTGGATACAACTAGTAAAGAAATGAAAGCAATTGTTGCCTACATTGAGTTTGTTGGTTCGAATGTTAAAAAAGGTGAAAAGCCTTCTGGTGCTGGTTTTAAGGATATTGATTTGCTAAATCGCGCTGCAAATCCATCGATGGGAAAAATGGTTTTTGAATCCAAATGTGCTAGTTGTCATCAAAAAGATGGTTTGGGTATGAAGGACAAGGAATTAGGAACCTATATTTATCCACCATTATGGGGCAATAATAGTTACAATACAAGTGCAGGATTATATCGAATAAGCAACTTTGCCAAGTTTGTTAAATACAATATGCCTCTAGGTGTTAACCATCAAAACACACAACTGAGTAATGAAGAAGCTTGGGATGTTGCAGCATTTGTCAATTCGCAACCAAGACCTAAAAAGTTATTTCCCCAAGATTGGCCAAAGCTGAAAGAAAAAGCATTTGACCACCCATTTGGTCCTTATGTTGATGGATTTTCAGAACAACAACATAAGTATGGACCTTTTCAACCCATTATTGCCAAATTAGATTCGTTAAAGAAGTTGAAATAGTATATTTTCATTCGTGAATTGAATTACAATTTTTCACGAGTATGAATAAAAGAAGAGATTTTTTGCGCAAAACAGGATGGCTTTCCGCTGCTTCATTTTTGTCTGTTTTAAAACCAGTTGCACTATTAGCTAATGATAGTATTGAGGAATCTAGTGATAAAATTGAATCAAGTGAACGCATGGAATCTGCTTCCATTCAAAAAGTGAAAATTCTTCAAACAACAGATGTTCATTGTCAAGTTTATGCTCATGATGAATTGTTTTGGGAGAATGATAAAGCAGTTTTTCGAAAAGCTGGTGGCTATGCATCCTTAGCAACTTATTTCAAGCAACAAGAAAAGCAAGATATACCAGTTTTTAAAGTAGATACTGGTGATATGTTTCAAGGCAGTGAGTTGTCTGTAAAAACTACAGGCAAAGCAATGATTTCCATTCTCAATGCATTGAAATATGATTTGTACTTACCTGGAAATTGGGAGGTTATATATTACAAGAAAAATATGCAAACACTTTTAGGTGCTTTACATGCTCCAAAAGTTTGTTCTAATATGTTTCATGATTTAGGTGAGGGTAGAAGAGGCGAATTAATTTTTCCACCTTATTATATCTGGAATATCAATGGGTTGAAAATTGGGTTTTTGGGTTACACCGATCCACTTGTTCCAATTCGTCAATCGCCGAACTACAGCAAAGGAATTATTTATTCGAAGCCTGAAGAAAACTTACCGCATTATATTTCAGTATTGCGTGAACAAGAACAATGTAATGCTGTAATAATTCTTGCTCATCTTGGTTTATCGCAGCAGATTGCACTTTCTAATATGGTTGAATGTGAAGGCGTAGATTATATTTTAGGAGGTGATACTCATGAGCGAGTTCGCAAACCCATTCAAGGTAAATACGCTAAAGTGGTTGAACCTGGGGCGTTTGGTTCTTTCGTTGGAGAGTTGACTTTTACATTTGACAATGGAAAATTGATTAAAGATGAATATGAATTGACTGAGATTAATCCTAAAAAATACAAAGAGAATCGAGCAATGAAAGATTTGATTCTCCAAAATGAAGCACCTTTTCAAGCCGATATACATAAGGTTGTTGGCTATAGCACATTGCCTCTTTATCGATATTTTGTTGTTGAAAATACTATAGATACTTTAATTCTTGATGCATTAAAATGGCGATTGCCAGAAATTGATATTGTTCTTTCTAATGGTTTTCGTTTTTGTCCTCCAAGAACAACTCCCGACTCAACTGGAAATATACCAATAACTAATGGATACATATATGATATGCTTCCGGTAGATAGTCAAGTTAAAACAGCAGTAGTAACAGGTAAACAAATCAAAGATTGGTTGGAGAAAGAATTGAATAATGTTTTTGCTCAGCAAGCGTCAGAGCGATTTGGTGGATGGGTAATTAAGTTCAAGGGAATGAAAGTCAAATTTTATGCTTATGCTCAAAAAGGTCAACGAGTTAAAGAGGTTCTCGTTGCAGGAAAACCTTTAGAAATGGACAAGAAATATTCAATTTGTGCATGTGAAAGAGATGGTGATCCAACTGATATGCTTTGTAGAATCAAAGGAGTTGAAAGTCCATTAAACTCACCATTTACATTACATTCTGTTATACGAGATTATCTTCAAACCAATAGTCCTGTAACACCAAGTTTACCTAAATCAGCTATTGTATTAGATGCACCAGAAACCTTGTTGACTCAGGTTTCTGGTGTTGATTATGAGTTTAGATAAACTTGAATTAATGACTTAATTTTTATAAGCTTTTATTGTATAAATTTCGTTTAGATTGTTTTTTACTTTTAATAAATATAACCCTGAATGAAGATTTTCTGTATTAAACATTTCCTTTTTATCTTCAATAAAGATTATTTTTCCATTTGCGTCCATGATTTCTGAAATAAAACCATTTCTAACGTTAATGACATCTGAAAATGGATTTGGATAAATTGTTGGACGTTCAAAATTCTTTTTTTGCGTCAATCTTATTGTGTTTGAATAAAAGCTTTTTCCGGATAATGTCTCAATTTGAAGTTTGTAGTACAAATCATTTGACAGAATATTAATTGCAGAATAATCTTCAAAATAATTAGAAAAAATGGTCTGTTTGTTTTCTGGTTTTTCTATTGATTTGATTGTTTTGAAATTAACCCCGTCCTCGCTTCTTTCAATTCTTAATAGTTTTAGTTCATGTTCATTGTATATATCCCAATTTAAAATTGGATTTATTTTTTCCCAACTACCTGTGAATGATTGAATTGATATTGCCAATGGATTATAAATATTGTCATAAGCACCAATTCTGAAATTCACTCTTGTATTTCCAATGATATCATTTGTAACACCAAGATTATTCAAACCTAAAAAGGCTATACTGCTATTTTGAGATTGTAATCTATCAATTTGAGCAAATTGTGGATCACCAGTTTGACTAAAACTATCTAGTAAATTTGCCGCACTTTGCCATGAACTTAGACTCAAATAATCATTACTACCATTACGAATTATTATTCCTCCTGAACCAGGTGCATTGTACAAGTTGTACTTTATAGTTGTGTTTGATATTCCGCCACCAGTAATCGTTCCAGCTAATCCTATTGCATAATTTCCTGTTGTAGTCGTAAACGAAAAGTTTCTATTGTTTGTGAAAATATTATTGATAATTTTTCTAGTTGTTCCCGTGGTAATGCTATTAAAAGCAAATGTTGAATTTTGAGGGTCAACATTATCTCCAGAAATATTAACACTGTTGAAATAAAAATTATTGTTGCCTAAAGAATCTCTAATGCCATTAAAGTTTATTGCGTTTGAGATTGAATTTCCATTTGAATCAATTCCAAGAATAATTTCATTATTTTGATAATTGGCATTTCCACCTCCAATTAATAATCCTGTTATTATCGAATTAGCAGTTGATGCAGAAGATAAAAAGTGAACTCTATTTCTTTCGATAATATTTGTACCTGTACTTCCAACAGCTACATAAAGTCCAGTTGAGTTGGAAACAACTGAACTAGCTGTAGTTGATAAATTTTTAATGTAATTATTCCTTATCGTTTGACCTAATGTTCCACTTGCAGTAAATGATAGCCCAACAACGGCTGCTGTACTTCCTGAAGTACTGATTCCAGTAACGGCAGAGCTTAAGTTTTTAATAGAATTATTACTGCAATTGAATGAATTTACATTCGAACACATTATTCCACGAACAGTTGCTCCTCCGGTTGATGTCCCGTTGTACATCTGCAAGTTGGCAATTGTGTTATTTGTTATATTGTGTATGTAAGATGAAGAAGTAAATCTTGTTATTATTCCAATAATGCTGTTATTAGTACTATTGTTCAGACTATTTGCAGTTGTATTGCTTCCAATCAGGTTGTTGTTAATATTGAAATATCCAGTAGAATTTGAAGATAAATCAATACCTCTCAAACTTAATCCATTAGTACCAGTTACGGTTACTCCAGATAGAACATTATTACTTATGTCAACTGTGTCAAAGCCTGAAGCGCTTCCTACTCCTGCAGTAGTAATGCAGTAAAATGATGAAGCAGAACTTCCAGTATAATTAAAAGTAATGCTACCTAAATTATTTGTGTCGCCAACATAGTTGCCAGTTTCTTTTCCACAAAAAATCCGTCCTCCTTGCAGAAAAATACAAGAGTGATTTGCTGTGGTTGTTGAAGTAGTAATTGAAAAGTTATTGATTCTGTTGCCATTGATTTTTGAAGCTTGCGTTGTTTGCCCAGCATAGTAAATAGGTTGAAAAAGAACTGCTCCAGTTATTGTAGCTGGAGTCCCACCGCAAAAAGTGCTTGAACCACCTATGTAGTTTCCAGAAATGTTTATATCTCCTGCGTTAGTTGAGCTATTTACATATATTGCAGAATATGTTGAAGCATAAGTCAAAGAGGTATTTTGATAGAAATGATTGTTGGAAATATTTGTTGAATTCGTTCCACCTCCAATATAAATTGCTGTACCTCTCATGTTTGCAAACTCACATCCAATAATCTGATTTCCGTTGTAGTATGTACTTGAGTTAGTTGCTGTTCCGTTGAAATAAACACCCTTGAATGGAGGTACATTATTAGCTCCTCCAATAATGCAGTTTTCAATTTTATTGCTGTCGTTACCTGTTCCACCACTAAAAGCAGTTGAAATAAATATATTACCACCGTTTGTGGTTAAGGTCATAGTAGATGAACCTAAAATATTGCAATTTTTTATTGTGTTTTTCTTGGCATCATTATACAATCTAATCGTACTCGTTCCTGATGTTGCAGCAGTTGATAAATTTGAAATCGTTAAAGAGTTTCCACCCGTGTTTAGTCCATCAATTTTTACATAATCAGCACCGTTTAAATCTATCAAAGCCGCACTAGAAATAGTTCCCATGACAGACCAAGATCCTCCTGAAGGAGTAATTAAGATACTGTCATATATAGTTGAACCTGTTCCACTTGCATTTAAACTTGCCGTGGCTGTTTCTGTCGAATTTGAAACAACATTTATAGTTATATATCCTGAATGTGCTCCTGAATTTATTGCATCAAATGCACTTTTTAAGCTTGTATAACTCCACGAACCGGGCAAACCTTGCACAGTTAATGAAATTTGAGCTTTTGCAGAAAGGCTAAAAATTAAAATTAAAAGAATAAGAATATTATTTTTTCATATTCTAAAAATTTAAAAAATGCTTTGATAATAATAGGATAGAATAGCTTAAATAATACTTTATAGATAGTATTTTAATTTAATATAGAAATAAATTAAATGCATTAGATGTGGACTTGAATAATATTTATCTATGTTTTTAAAATTTCAAGGTATCAAATTTGATAGTGCAATAATTTTTAACTTTCAAAATCAACTGCCAATTTCTACATTAAGCCTATATCTTTGTTTTTCAAAATGATATAACACCAATGAACCTCGAATTTAATAAGAACGAAGATGCCATGCGCTTAATGATAAGTCAAATGAGACAAAGACATGCTCAAGTCTCATTAGGAGGTGGAAAAAAGGCAATCGAAAAAGGTCGTGAAAAAGGAAAAATGACACCGAGAGAGCGGATTCAATATCTTATAGATAAAGATTCTGAATTTGTTGAGATTGGTTCATTCGTAGGTTGGGAAATGTATCAAGAACATGGAGGTTGTCCTGCAGGTGGAACCGTGGCTGGACTAGGTTATGTAGCAGGAAGATTTTGTGTTGTGGTTGCCAATGATAATACCGTCAAGGCAGGAGCTTGGTTTCCAATCACAGGAAAAAAAAACTTAAGGTTGCAAGAAATTGCGATGGAAAATAAATTGCCTGTTATTTACATCGTTGATAGTGCGGGTGTTTATTTACCTATGCAAGATGAAATTTTTCCTGATAAAGAACATTTCGGAAGAATTTTCAGAAACAATGCACAAATGAGCGCAATGGGTATAACACAAATTGCAGCAGTAATGGGTAGTTGTGTGGCTGGTGGCGCATACTTACCTATCATGAGTGATGAAACTTTGATGGTGGAAGGAAATGGATCAATATTTTTAGCAGGACCTTATTTGGTTAAAGCTGCAATTGGTGAAGATATTGATATTCAAACGCTTGGTGGTGCCAAAACTCATAATGAAATCAGTGGGATTGCTGACTATAATTTTCAAACAGAACAAGAATGTTTGGACCAAGTGAGAAGAATTATGGACAAAATTGGCGAGCAACCAAAAGCTGGTTTTGATCGTGTAAAAGCCAAAGATCCTATAAAAGATGTGAAAGAAATTTATGGCATTGTTTCAACTGAAAATAATAAATCATTCGATGTTGTTGAAGTAATTGAAAGAATAGTGGATGAAGGAATTTTCGATCAATTTAAACAAGATTACGGAAAGACAATTGTTTGTGGCTATGCGCGTGTAGATGGTTGGGCAGTGGGCATTGTAGCCAATCAAAGAAAGATTGTGAAAAGCGGAAAAGGTGAAATGCAAATGGGTGGTGTCATTTATAATGATTCGGCTGATAAAGCTGCACGTTTCATTCAAAATTGCAATCAAAAGAAAATTCCATTAGTGTTTTTACAGGACGTAACTGGATTTATGGTAGGCAGTAGAAGTGAACATTCAGGTATCATTAAAGATGGCGCTAAATTGGTAAATGCAGTGGCAAATTCTGTGGTTCCGAAAATCACAATAATCATTGGAAACTCCTATGGTGCTGGCAACTATGCCATGTGCGGAAAAGCTTATGATCCAAGGTTTATATACGCTTGGCCAAATGCTAAAATAGCGGTGATGGGTGGCGAGCAAGCGGCTAAAACTTTACTACAAATTCAAGTGGCTTCTTTGAAAGCGAAAGGAGAAACAATTGACCCTGAAAAAGAAAAAGAATTGTTGAAAGAAATCACCGATAAATATGCTGCACAAACTTCTTCCTATTATGCTGCTGCACGTTTGTGGGTGGATGAAATAATTGATCCTGCTGATACAAGAAAGAGAATTTCTGATGCCATAAATGCAGCCAATCATGCACCAATAGATAAAGAGTGGAGAAGTGGCGTGTTTCAAGTTTAATGCTAAAAATAATTATTCAAATTGCAAAGCTCATTTCCATTGTGTAATGAGCTTTAGTTTTTAATAAGCATCAATCCAATTAAAATATTGAATGGCAATTTTGTCTTTTTCATTTTTTAGGTAATCTAAATAAGCAGCAGCTGCTGGGGAATGTTTTTTGGTTTCTAACCAAATCAATTGCCAAGTGGTTTTAATCGGCAATCCTTCTACTTGAATGATATGCAATTCCTTATTTAGTATTTCGTTTTTCAATCCTATCAAGGGCATTACCGAATAGCCCAAACCCGCTTGCACCGCTTGTTTCACTGCTTCGTTAGAAGTGAGTTCCATTTTCTTTACGACAGGAATTTGCTGTTGTTCAAAATATTTTTCCATCGTTTGTCTTGTGCCTGAACCTTTTTCTCTAAAGATGATGGGCACTTCATTGAAAATTTCAGTTGAAGCATTTTCCGTTTGTTTATTGCCAACCAAAAACAGTTTGTTAGACAATAAGTCCAAATGATTCACTTTAAGAGTTGTAGGAAGAATAGAAACTAAAGCAAAATCAACTTCATTGCTTTCTAAGGATTCAATAACCTTATTTTTATTGGTTACATCCATTAGTAATTCGATGCCTTGATTTTGATTTAAAAACTGTGAAAGAAAATAGGGCATTACATATTTGCCAGTTGAAACAACTGCAATTTTCAATTTTCCAGTCAATTGACCTTTGTGTGCCATTGTTTTGAAATTAATGGCTTGCACTTGATTTAAGATTTCTTCAGCTACTTGTGCAATTTCATGACCAAAATCTGTAATGTAAATTTTACGTCCTACAACTTCGGTTAAAGGAATCTCAAAACTATCTTGAAAATTTTTTAGTTGAATAGAAACCGCAGGTTGCGTGAGGTGTAATTCTTCCGCTGCTTTTGTAACACTTTTGGTTTGAACAATTTTTAAAAAAATATGTAATTGATTTAATGTGTAATTCATAAAGCATTTTTATGTTAATGATTACAAATATAAATGAAAATTTATCAAATCATTGTTTCAACTTTGCTCTAAGATTAAAATGTTATAAAAACAAGCTTATGAATAAAATAGGGAATATGATAATTGTTTTGACTGCAATAGTTCTGTTTTTAATATCGCTTAGTACAAAAGATGTGATTAACAGGCAATTATTTTCCGCATTAGCTCTAGTTCTTTTTCTTCTTACTTTGAAATTAACATCTGAAAATAAAAGAATAAGCAACTAATATTTCATATGTTTTTTTCCAAAAGAACTATTGTTATTGCAACGATGCATGACAAAGAACGAGTAATTGCACCTATATTAAACAAATTGCTTGGTTTAGATTTTGTAGTTCCCAAAGATTTTAATTCTGATGAATTGGGCACTTTTTCTGGAGAAATTGAACGAAAAGAAGACCCTATTTCAGTTGCACGACAAAAATGCAAAATAGCTATGAATGCTACTCAGCTCGATCTAGCAGTTGCAAGCGAAGGTTCTTTTGGTCCTCATCCATCTATTTATTTTGTGCCTGCCGATGAAGAAATTTTAGTTTTTAGAGATGAAAAACATGATATTGAAGTGATTGCAAGAGAAGTCTCTGTGCAAACCAATTTTGCTGCTGAAACCGTAACCAACGGAAATGAGTTAATGACTTTTGCTCTACGTGTAATGTTTCCAAGTCACGGACTCATTTTACGACCTTCCAAACACCAATTTCAACCTATATTTAAGGGAATTACAGATTGGGAATCTTTGAAATCTGCTTTTGATTATTTGAAATCTCAATATTCAAGTGTTTATGTGGAAACTGATATGAGAGCTAAGTTTAATCCGTTAAGGATGAAGGTTATAGAAACTGCAACTAAAAAATTGGTTGATAAAATTTTAAATACCTGTCCGAAATGTAGTTATCCTGGTTATGATGTCAGTTCCTTAGTTTCTGGTTTGCCTTGTGAAGTCTGTAAAATGCCAACAAGAAGTACACTAGCTCAGATATATACTTGCCAACATTGTCAATTCTCTTCTGAGAATAAATACCCAAATGGTAAAGAATGGGAAAATCCAATGTATTGTGATTGTTGTAATCCATAATTTTTATTATTTTAACTTTATTTATTATGAATTTAAGTTTGTTGATAGACAATTTGACCAATCCTGCTTTGTTATTCTTTGTTTTAGGAATATTAGCAGTTTACCTGAAAAGTGATTTAGAAATTCCAGCAAATTCGTCAAAGTTTATTTCTATTTATTTGTTGTTTTCTATTGGGTTTAAGGGCGGACAAGAGTTAGCCCATGAACATTTTAGTAGCGAGATTGCTTGGTCAATGTTGATGGGAATTGCTATTTCATTATTAATTCCATTCTATACTTTTTTCATTTTGAAAAGAAAGTTGAGCATTTCCGATTCGGGAGCAGTTGCTGCAGCATATGGATCAGTAAGTGCAGTTACATTTGTTACGGCAGTTTCATACCTCGAATCACACCAAATGTCTTTGCATGGACATATGGTTGCCATTATGGCATTAATGGAATCGCCTGCAATTATTATAGGTTTGGTATTAGTAGCACAATTCAGTAAATATGAAACAAACTCTATTAATCAAAAAGAAGTTCTGAAACATTCTTTGACAAATGGAAGTGTAATGCTTATCTTAGGTAGTTTAGTGATTGGAATGTTGGCTAATGCTAAACAGGCTGAAGGAATCAAGCCATTTACTAATGATTTATTTAAGGGTTTCTTAGCCATATTCCTGCTAGATATGGGCATTGCTAGTGGTAAGAAACTCAAAGCATTTTTCTCCTTCGGTTGGTTTCCGTTGTTATTCGCTGTTTTCATTCCTCTATTCAACGGTTGTTTGTTTGCAATCTTAAGTTCATTTGTGACACACGATGTAACTAACAGATTTATTTTTGCAATACTTGCTGCAAGTGCTTCTTATATTGCTGTTCCAGCTGCTATGAAGATTTCAGTTCCCAAAGCCAATCCAGGCTTGTATTTGCCAATGGCGCTTGCAGTAACTTTTCCCATAAATATCACTATTGGTATGCCCCTATATTTCCTTGTTGTTCAGTCAACTTAACGATTTACTATGATGATTTAAACAAGGGCGATTTGTATAAATTGCCCTTCTTTATTTGATAATCTTGTTAACAATAGTAACCAAAAATGAAAATGTTAGGTTTTGAGCTTAGAAAGGATTTGTACCCCCCCCGTTAACCGAAAGCAAAATTGAAGTTAACTAGCCACATTGATGTTGTCGAACAGTTTTATCATTACATCTTTGCATCATCAAACAAAAACAAAAACAACTCTATCAAAATGGATTTTATAATAGTTGAATTGTTGTACGAGGAAAAGTACAACCTGCAGTATTCTTTTGAGTTTTTTATAGATTTAATAGTAAATGGATTAGCTTTATTAAAATCAGAATCGTTAAGCACAAGTGCAAATCTTATTGAACAAAAAGCCATGCGTTTAGCTCTAAAATATAACTTTTTAGTTACAAGTAATGTATAAAAAATAAGCATCTGATGAGGATGCTTATTTTTATTTTAAAAACCTTTTCATTTCTCTTTCTGCTTCACGACCTTTAATAGTTTCTCTTTTGTCGTGGAGTTTTTTCCCTCTTCCTAAACCAATATCCATTTTGGCGAATCCTTTTTCATCGATATAGACACCTAGTGGAACAATGGTATAGCCTTTTTCCTTAATTTTTTGTGACCATTTTCTGATTTCTCTTTTGGTAATTAGCAGCTTTCGTTCTCGAGTAGGATCGTGACCAGCATAACCGGCATTTGAATATTCAGATATGTGCAAACTTTTTATCCAAAGCTCACCACGATGAAAAAAACCATAGCTATCGTTGAAACTCACTCTTCCATTGCGAATAGACTTTATTTCAGAACCTGTTAGCACTATGCCCGCAGATAATTTTTCATCTATAGCATATTCAAACGTAGCGGGTTTATTCTTTATATATATAAGGTATTCGGTCAATTTGAAGAACGTATTAAATTTTGAACAAAGCTTTATGATGCCTTCTGTTGTTCTTTCATGAACCATTGAAGCACAGTTGAAAGTTTGTTTTTCAAAGATTTTCTGTCCACAATGAAATCCAAAAATCCATGTTCCAACAAGAATTCAGAAGTTTGGAATCCAGAAGGAAGGTCTTTTTTGATGGTTTCTTTAATGACTCTTGGGCCAGCAAATCCTATCAATGCTTTTGGTTCTGCAATGTTAATATCACCAAGCATGGCATAGCTTGCAGTTACACCTCCGGTAGTTGGGTCAGTCATCAACGAAATGTAGGGTAGATGTACTTTTGCCAATTGAGTAAGTTTAG
>CAZNVQ010000005.1:16809-29597 GCA_964576425.1 uncultured Flavipsychrobacter sp.
GATGTTTTAGCCATTTGCATCAATGAAAATGCGCTTTCCATCATTCTTGCACCACCAGATTTTGAAATAATCATAAATGCCATTTTGTGTTGAATGGCATAGTCTATTCCTCGGCTGATTTTTTCACCAACTACACTTCCCATTGAGCCACCGATGAAATTGAAATTCATGCAAGCAACAACAATTGGATGTCCATTAACTGTACCTGCTGCAACTGACATGGCATCTTTCACTGTGGCATTTCTTTTAGCATCTTCCAATCTTTTGGCATAGGGTTTCACATCCACAAAGCCAAGCTGGTCAACAGATACAATGTTTTCGAACAAAGGCTGAACTGAGCCTTCATCAAAGATGATTTCAAAATATTCAGGACTATTGATTCGGTTGTGAAAATTACATTTCAAACAAACGAAAAGATTGTTTTCAAGTTCAGAGGAAGTTGCTGTGGTTTTACACTCAGGGCATTTGTGCCACAACCCATCAGGTGCTTCTTTCTTTTCTTGTGTGGACGTTTGAATACCTTTTTTAATTCGTCTAAACCAAGTGGACATAATCTATTAAATTAGTTTATAATAAAACTATTAAGCGGTGATAAAGATACAACAACCTAAGCAAGTGGAACGGTTGTTTTATTGAAAGGGTGCAAAAGAAAATTAAGGTATGAAAAACTATAACATGTTTTCCGATTTCCCTGAAAGCAGATAAATAACTGCCATGCGTATCGCTACGCCGTTTTCAACTTGGTCAAGAATGATACTTTGTTTGGAATCTGCCACATCAGAATTCAATTCCACACCACGGTTGATTGGTCCAGGGTGCATAATCACAATTTCTTTTTCCAATTGCTCCAACATATTTCTATTTATACCATAGTATAGAGCGTATTCTCTTAGGGTTGAAAATAGAGGTTTATGCTGTCTTTCTAATTGAATACGAAGCACATTGGCAACATCGCACCAAGCCAAAGCTTTTTTCACATCATATTTTACTTTGACACCAAGAGATTCTATGTGTTTTGGAATCAATGTTGGTGGTCCAGCAACCGTGACTTCAGCACCGAGTTTTGTTAGACAATAAATATTGCTCAAAGCCACACGAGAATGCATTATATCGCCAATGATGGCAATTCTTTTTCCTTTCAAATTCCCAATTTTTTCCCTCATCGAAAATGCATCGAGTAGGGCTTGCGTAGGATGTTCGTTGGTGCCGTCGCCTGCGTTGATGATGCTTGCGTCAATATGTTTACTTAAAAACCAAGGTGCGCCGCTTGCACTATGTCGCATCACCACCATGTCCACTTTCATCGCCAAGATGTTGTTCACCGTATCGATAAGTGTTTCTCCTTTTGAAACCGAAGAACCTGAAGCTGAAAAATTGATGGTATCAGCACTTAATCTTTTCTCAGCAAGTTCAAACGAAATTCTAGTTCTTGTTGAGTTTTCAAAAAATATGTTAGCAATAGTGGTGTCGCGAAGTGTAGGTACTTTTTTAATCGGTCTTTGTAAAACTTGTTTGAAATTGTCTGCTGTTTGGAAAATAGTGTCTATGTCCTGAGCATTCAATTCTTTGATTCCAAGTAGATGTTTAACCGAAAGCGACATTGAATTTATGGTATTATTAATTATTAAAATTATTGTTTAATCTATAAGAATTACTTCGTCAATGGAATCTTTGTCTTGCCATTTCACCACCACTTTTTGCGTGAAAATAGTATCAACGGCTTGTCCAATATAATCGGGTTGAATCGGTAATTCTCGACTATATCTTCTGTCAATTAGCACCATGAGTTCCACTTGTTTGGGTCTGCCAAAATCAAGCAGTGCATCCATTGCGGCTCTTATGGTTCGTCCTGTGTGTAAAACATCATCAATTAAAATAACTTTTTTGTTTTCAACGCTGAAAGGAATATCGGTTTGCATCGGCATGTGCAAGTCGCCACTATGAACATCATCTCGATAAAAAGTGATGTCTAATTTGCCATATTGAATGGAATTCTTGGTGATTTCTTTTAAGATTTTTACGATACGATCCGAAAACCAAATGCCTCGAGGCTGCAATCCTATGATGACTGAATCTTCAAATAAGTCATGATTTTCAATCAATTGATGAGCCAATCGCTGTAGCGTAATATGACATTGATTTTTATCCAACAGCGTTTTCAAAACAACAAGTATTTGTTCAAAATTAGTGTTCGAAAGTTAAATATGGAAATGCACTTTAAAATTTATTGACAACTCGGTTTTTCAAACATTGAAAATCTACCTTTGCAACCTTAAATTTTATTGAAAACATGATTTCATATAGCCCTGCGCAAAAAATTAATGCACTCTTTGACCAATATGCAAAAGCACTGATGCAATTTGATGCCAAGCAAATGGTTAGTTTTTATCATTTGCCTTGCATTTTCATGTCCAACGAGTCCTCCAATTTGTTCAAAGATGCTAGCAAGCTCGAAGGTTTATTTGTTCAAGGAACAGGTTTTTACAAACAATTTGGATTGGTGAAATGCTTGGTTGACGTGGTTTCTAAGCAATTTATTACAGATAAAATTGTCTCCATTAAAGCCAATTGGCGCTTTTACACAACAAATGAAACCTTAATGTATAGCTGTGATTATCAATACGTGTTGAAATTGGACAAAAAAGGGCTTTGGAAAATTGAAGTGTCTATATCAGTTAATGAAAAAGAAAGAATGGAAGAGTGGTTGGCAGTAAAAGGATAGTAATAATATTTATGTAATGAATCAATAATTTGAATTAAAAAAGGGGAATGAAAAAATCAATCCCCTTTTGTTTATAGCCTTAGTTCTTTATTTAAAAGCATTAATTCCAGTCACATCCATACCTGTTATTAAAAGATGGATATCGTGCGTGCCTTCATAAGTAATTACTGATTCAAGATTCATCATATGTCGCATAATGCTGAATTCGCCTGTAATACCCATTCCTCCTAGCATTTGACGAGCTTCACGAGCAACGTTTAGCGCTATTTCACAACTATTTCTTTTAGCCATTGAAATTTGTGCAGGCGTTGCACGATCTTGGTCACGAAGCATACCTAATCTCCAAATCAACAATTGACCTTTTGTGATTTCAGTAATCATTTCAGCCAATTTCTTTTGTTGTAATTGGAAACCTGCAATTGGACGGTCAAATTGAATTCTTTGTTTAGTATAGCGAAGTGCAGTGTCATAACAATCCATAGCACAACCCAATGCACCCCAAGCAATTCCATAACGTGCACTAGACAAACAGCTCAAAGGACCTTTTAATCCTTTAATATTGGGTAGAATATTTTCTTTAGGAACTTTCACATTGTCGAATACTAATTCGCCAGTGGCAGATGCGCGAAGTGACCATTTACCGTGTGTTTCAGGTGTTGAAAAGCCTTCCATGCCACGTTCTACAATAAGTCCGCGAATTTCACCTTCTTCGTCTTTAGCCCAAACCACAGCGATTTGTGCAAATGGCGCATTAGAAATCCACATTTTTGCACCATTCAAAATCACATGGTCGCCAGCGTCTGTAAATCTAGTTTCCATGCCAGCAGGGTTCGAACCGTGGTTAGGTTCTGTAAGACCAAAGCAGCCCATCCATTCTCCTGTAGCTAGTTTCGGTAAATATTTGTGTTTTTGCTCTTCACTTCCGAATTTATAAATTGGAAACATGACCAAAGAGCCTTGTACAGATGCAGTTGAACGAACGCCAGAATCTCCACGCTCCAATTCTTGCATCATGATGCCATAAGAAGTGTAGTCGAGACCTGCTCCACCATATTCTTGAGGAACAAAAGGACCAAAACAACCCAACTCACCAAGACCTTTAATGATTTGGCTAGGGAATTTAGCGTTTTGAGCATATTCTTCAATAATTGGTGAAATTTCTTTTTTCACATAAGCTCTAACAGTTTCACGAATGAGTTTGTGTTCGTCTGTGAGCAACTCATCAATTTGATAATAATCCGGGTGTTGGTATTGATCTTTTTGCATAAAATGTTAAACGTTGGAAAATCTGTGGGCAAAGGTAGCATTTTTGACATGTAGAAATTACCTTTGCAGGCTGTCATGTCAGAAATGAAAAGAATTTTGTTGAACTATTCAAGGATAAATAAAATTCATAATGGCTGTAAAGTAGCCTAGTGGCAGTTTTGACCATACAATAGGTTTTAAAACACAAATTGTATTATGTCAAGCGCAATGTTAGGAATAATTTTTGCGTTAAACAAAAAAATCAAATAGAAATAAACTTAGTTTTTATTTGATTGTTTGGAATATTGAATAATATTGTTTTTTTATAAAATTGATTACTTATGAGGCAGTTAAAAATTGCCACCCAGATTACCAACCGTGATTCCCAAGCCGTTGAAAAGTACCTTCAAGAAATCTCGAAAATTTCGATGATTACTCCTGAAGAGGAAACAACCTTGGCACAAAAAATCCATATGGGTGATCAGCGTGCGCTAGAAAAATTGGTTAAAGCCAACTTGCGTTTCGTGGTTTCGGTGGCCAAGCAATACCAACACCAAGGACTTTCTTTGAGCGATTTGATCAACGAAGGTAATCTTGGTCTAATCAAAGCTGCTCAACGTTTTGATGAAACAAAGGGTTTCAAATTTATTTCTTACGCTGTTTGGTGGATTCGTCAATCCATTTTGCAAGCTTTGGCTGAACAAGGCCGCTTGGTGCGTTTGCCACAAAATAAAATTGGTACATACAACAAAGCCAACAAAGCTTATATCGCTTTCGAACAAGAACACGAAAGAGAACCTTCTACTGAAGAATTAGCTGAAATCTTGGAAATGAGTGAAACAGAAATCACCAACATTTTCACAAGCAATACTCGTCACACTTCCTTGGATGCACCGGTGCACGAAGCTGAAGATGTGGCAATGGGTGACTTGTTGGAAGGCAGCAGCGATACAGATGATGATGTCATGAAAGATTCCTTGAGAAATGAAATTCGTCGCATTTTGAAATCTTTGAGTTCTCGCGAAGCTGAAATTCTTTCTGCCTATTTTGGCTTGGAAGGCGACGACGGACCAACAATCGAAGAAATAGGGGAGAAGTACGACTTGACAAAAGAAAGAATTCGTCAAATCAAAGAAAGAGCTATAAAAAGATTGCAGAAAGCTAGATACAGCAATGCGCTTAAAGGTTATCTAGGCTAATTTAAAATTAAAAGTAAATTTATTTGAATAGAAGATGTCTCAATTTTTGGGACATCTTTTTTTTATCTTCTTAAAACAACTAGCATTTCTGATTAGATTATATAGAGTTGTTTATTGATAAGATTTTTGGTGTGAAAAAAACTGCCGCTTTTGGGCGGCAGTTGGGATTGGAAGTCCAAATCAGTACTATTTCTGCTTGGTAGCGTTGCTATTAAACGAACAGAATACAATCATCCAATTCATCAATTTAGCTATGAAAATAAACTTTTTAAATATTAATTTATCTTTGGTGGAGATAAATAGATTAAGAGATAAAGAAAAAACTCCATTTCTAATTCATTTAAAAGAAATTTATTTACATTTATAACTAAGCATTCAAAAATCGATTCTTACACACTTTTCTGAAAGGTACCAAAGAAAAAAGACAACTTTTAAAAGCCACCCATCATTTTCAGTGTATGCATCAGATAATTGCTCATAAGTTGCTCTTCAGCAAATCTCGTTACCCTTTGGTCTGACAAATAAAATTTCAATCTAATTCAACAGCAAAAACCAACTATTTTTGACCACATTGACTCAAAACAAAACATCTCCTTGAAATATATAAAACATAAAAAGGCTGCCCTTTTAAGACAGCCCCTTTTCTTTGAGACTCAGTTAATAAATTAAAGATGTTGTTGGATTTTTTTATCAAAAGCCGCTTTTGGAGCTGCGCCAACTTGTTTGTCTACAACTTGACCATTTTTAATAAATAAAACTGCTGGAATGCTAGTAATTCCGTAATTGATAGAAAGTTCAGGATTTTCGTCAACATTCACTTTTCCGATATTTACTTTTCCATCATATTCTTTTGCAAGTGCTTCGATTGTTGGACCTAAAGCCAAACAAGGTCCGCACCATGGTGCCCAAAAATCGATAACTGCTAATTTGTCTCCTTTTAATACTTCTGGTTCAAAATTTGAATCCGTATAAACTGCTGCCATTTTGTGAATTTTTAATTTTTTTAATTTAGCAAAGGTAGTATCATTATGTTATTTTCAACAAATAGACTAACAAAATAGGCACATAACCTTTCCACATGTAGTTGTGAATATCTTGAATTTTTTACTTTTTGGAGTAAATAATTCTGGTTGTAGAAGTATCATATTGGTACTGAACTTCGAGTCTTGAAGTATTCAAACTAATGATGTTGTAAGTGAAATTATGTTCAGGATAAATAAGGTTCATTCTTTTTTGGTCTGGCGTAATTTCCCAAGTTCCGTCATATACTGCTGGCTCGCCTACAAAACAAATATTATCATTAGTGAGTAATTTAAAAGACCCATCATTGAAAAATTGGTAAGTATTGTCAGTAACACAAGGCTTAGTAACATCATATTCGTTTTCATACCACTTTGTTACTTTCCAATTTCTTGAAGTCAATATTTCTTTTGCTGATTCTTCTTTTTTACAACTTACAATACCAAGAATGAAAATTGATGTAAATAGTAATAAGTTTTTCATTGGATAAAAATAAGTAATGTTGTTGAAAAAGTTTAGTTGATGAAATTGGTGATTATTTATATGTTTCAATTTCTATTCTTTCTGTACAAAAATAATATTCCCGAACATCATTTGAAGCAACGATAACCAATCGATTCTGAGCATATTTTTCCATCCATTCTTTGTATTGGTTTACGCCTTTTTGGTCAAGGTTAGAGCAAGGTTCATCAAGCAATAAAATTGGTGTATCTGAAAAAATAGCTTGAATAAGTTTGACTCTTTGTTTCATGCCAGAAGAAAAATCACCAATTAGTTTATCAGCAGCATGACAAATTCCTGAATGTTGGATGATGTCTTCTATTGAAAGTTCTTGAATTGTTTTTTTGAATTTGAAATGAAATTGAAGAAATTCTTTCAAGGTCATTTCTTCAACAATATCCATTCCTGGTGCGCAAAATGATATGCTAGGGTATAGCTTATTTGGTTCAATATTTTGATCTTGTACGGAAAAAACAACTTCTCCTCTTGAAGGTGCTTGAATATTCCCAATAATGCGCAATAACGTGCTTTTGCCAATTCCATTAGCACCTAAAATTGCATATCGAATTGGACTTTCAAAAGTGAGACTTACTTCTTTAAAAATCCAATGCGATTGAAATTTCTTACTTACTTGATTAAGAGAGATCTTCATTCATTCTTCGGCTATAGCCTTTCATAATTCCTCTACCTGTTTCTCTGATGAAAGTGATGATTTCATCTCTTTCGTCACTAACCGGTGTTTCAGTTTCAATAATACTCAAAGCCTTGCTGGTGCTGTATCCGCGGACAAATAAGATTCTATATATGTCGAGAATATGATTGATTTTTTCAAGGTTAAAACCTCTTCTTTTTAAACCAACAGAATTGACACCAACATAGGATAAAGGTTCACGTGCTGCTTTAACAAATGGAGGTACATCTTTGCGCACCAATGAACCACCTGTAACAAATGCATGAGAGCCAATGCGTACAAATTGTTGCACAGCGGTGAGACCGGCTAAAACCACATGGTCTCCAACTGTGATATGACCAGCAAGGGTAGTATTGTTAGAGAAAATACAATAATTCCCAATAACACAATCATGTGCAATGTGCGTGTATGCCATGATGAGGCAATTGTTGCCAATGGAGGTTTTGTTTCGATCCGTTGTTCCTCTGTTGATGGTTACACATTCTCTGATTGTGGTGTTATCACCAATTTCAGTCAATGTTTCTTCGCCTTTATATTTTAGGTCTTGCGGAATGGCAGATATTACAGAACTAGGAAAAATGCGACAATTTTTACCAATTCTTGCACCTTCCATGATAGTTACATTAGAACCAATCCAAGTGCCCTCGCCAATTTCAACATTTTTATGAATAGTTGTGAAAGGATCAATCTTTACGTTAGGTCCAATCTTGGCTTCCGGATGAATGTAAGTTAAAGGATGAATCATTTTTTATCTTTTCTGATGATTTGCGCTACCAATTCTGCTTCTGTAACCAATTTGTTGCCTACGTAAGCTGTTCCTTTCATTTCACAAATGCCTCTACGGATTGGATTTAGCAATTCTAGTTTTAAAATTAAAGTATCACCAGGGATAACTTTTTGTTTGAATCTTGCTTTGTCTATTTTGATAAAATAAGTGTCGTAGTTTTCAGGATCAATGTAATTGTTCAAGGCTAAAATTCCACCTGCTTGTGCTAAGGCTTCAATTTGTAGAACACCTGGCATTACTGGGTTTCCAGGGAAATGACCTTGGAAAAAATGTTCATTGAAAGTTACATTTTTAACGCCAACAACATGACTATCTGTAAGCTCAATTATTTTATCCACCAACAAGAAAGGAAACTTGTGTGGTAAAGATTTTGAGATATGGTTGATGTCGTAAATAGCATTCTGACTTGGATCATAGTTTGGAATGTCAGATAAATGCTTATTACGCTTGATGTATTGTTTGATGACTTTAGCAAATTCAACATTGCTCGCATGACCCGGACGATTAGCGATAATATGAGCCTTAATTGGATAACCAATCAATGCTAAATCGCCAACAACGTCTAATAATTTATGGCGAGCCGGTTCATTCGGAAAATGAAGTTGAATGTTATTTAAAATCCCCTCATGCTTGACTTCAATTGTTGTTTTATTAAACACTTTTGCTAAGCGCTCAAGTTCTTTATCACTCACAACCTTATCCACAACAACAATTGCATTTGAAACGTCTCCACCTTTAATGAGATTGTTATCTAGCAAGTATTCTAGCTCATGTAAAAAGCAAAAAGTACGACAAGGTGCTATATCATCTCTAAATTCCGAAATGTGTTTTAATGTAGCATGCTGAGTTCCTAAAACTTTAGAATTAAAATCAATTAAAGTAGTAATTTGGTAGTCGCTAGATGGAACAGCAAGCATATCAACATTCTTTACTGGATCGTAAAAATGAATGTTTTGGTCAATTGAGTAAACTATTCTTTTAGCTTCTTGTTCTTGAACACCAACACTTTCAATGGCTTCAATAATTTCTCTTGCACTACCATCCATAATCGGAACTTCCGGACCGTTCAATTCAATCAAAACATTGTCCACACCCATTCCTACTAGCGCTGCTAGTGTATGTTCAATGGTGCTAACTCGTGCTCCATTACTTTCAATAGTCGTTCCTCTAGAAGTGTCAACAACTAAGTCAGCATCTGCTTTTACAACTGGTTTGTCTGGTAGATCGATTCTTTGAAAGCGAAAACCTAAACCTGGATTAGCAGGTTTCATGGTCATGACAACTTCTTTTCCGGTATGAAGACCAACTCCAGAAAGTGTTACAGAACCTTTCAAGGTTTGTTGGTTTTGAGCAGATGATGTGTGCTGCACGTTAAAGAGATTTATAGCTAAAAAATTATTGTATGTCTTTCTGATTCATTTCTCGAAGCATAGCTGAAAGTTTTTCAACAGTTTCTTCTAAATGATGAAGGCGATAATGTAATTCTGGCAAATTTCTAAAAATTGCCTGACTTTTCAGGGAACTTTTATATTCAAAAGCCGGAGTACCGGTAAGTGAAGTGTTCGGATGCGTGATTGATTTCGATAAACCGCTTTGGGCATTGATTTTAGTGCCATCAGCAATGTGAATATGTCCAACTATTCCAACTTGACCTCCGATTACACAATTTTTGCCAATTTTGGTACTACCTGAAACACCAGTTTGTGCGGCAATTACAGTATTTTCACCCACTTCCACGTTGTGTGCAATTTGAATAAGATTATCCAATTTTACCCCCTTGCGAATAACCGTAGATCCCATTGTAGCTCTGTCAATTGTTGTGTTAGTACCAATTTCAACATCATCTTCAATGATCACATTTCCTATTTGTGGTATTTTTCTATATGTCCCGTCTAATTGAGGTGCAAAACCGAAACCATCGCCCCCTATAACTGTTCCCGAATGAATGATGACACGGCTTCCAATGGAACAGCCATCATAAACTTTTACGCCAGCATTTAGCTTTGAATCTTCATTGATGACTACGTTATCACCAATGTAACAACCAGGCATTATGCGAACACGATCACCAATCATTACATTATTTCCTATGTATGAAAAGGCGCCAATATAAACGTCTTTGCCTATAGATGCGTTTTTGGAAATATAAGATGGTTGTTCAATACCATGTTTGCCACTTTTTGAAATGATTTCATTATATTTTTCAAGTAAAATGGTGAAGCTTGTGTAAGCATCTTTTACTCTAATAAGTGTTGGTTTAATTTTCTGTGTCACCTCTAATGTTTCATTGACAATAATTACTGAAGCATTAGAAGTATACAGGTATTCTATATATTTAGGGTTTGAAACGAAGCTTAGCGAATCAGCATCAGCCTCTTCGATTTTAGCAACATGACTCACTTTTGCATCTGGATTACCATCGATGCTACCTTTAATTATTGTGGCTATTTGTAAAGCGGTGAACTGCATGAATTTTATTCTATCACAAATTTAGGATGAAGTTAAAGTTATTTATTCCAGAGTTTTAAGGTTGAAGATAGCAAATGTAATTTTTATGTACGGGTTTGGCAAGTGCTTGGTTAACGAGTGGGTTATCAACATCTGAAATATCACAAAAACGTCCATCTTTTATGGCAATTGTGATTCGTTCATCTTCCGTATTGTAAGTACTTGAACTTGTGGTTCCAATAAATGCAAAATAACCTAATTCATCTACTTTCAGCCCCCATTTGTTTTGAATTATTTTTTTCTTTTCAGTTAAAATATCATTGAAATCATGATTGCCCAATTGTGTTTTGTACAACTTTCTTTGTTGTATCATTTGACAAAGTTGTGCAAGGATAAAATCTTTGTCTTTCATCCACTCTTTGATGCAGGTTAAAATGTCTGAATCATCCAATTGACAAAATTGTTCCAAACAATTTTCATCTTCTTCAAAGCTTGATTGATTTCTTGAATGAAAAAGAAAAAATGCCAACGATGGAGTAGTGAACAATTGATGACCAGCATGTGCTAATTCTTTTGCTCTTTTTAAGATATTAACTAAAAGCAATTCAGCTCCTAAAACAGCTTTGTGCAAATAAACTTGCCAATACATCAACCTTCTAGCGATGATGAATTTTTCAACAGAATGAACACCTTTTTCTTCTACCATCAATTCATTGTTGCCAACTGTAAGCATTTGTAGGATTCTGTCGTAGCCAATCACTCCTTCTGAAACACCGGTGTAAAAACTATCTCTATTTAGGTAATCCATGCGGTCAACATCCAGCTGACTGGAAACCAATTGATGCAAGAATTTTTTAGGATATTGATAGTCAAAAATTTCCATTGCTTGACTCAATTTTCCATCCATCTGATGGTTTAATTTTTTCATGATAAGCAATGAAATTTGTTCATGGGAAACGCCTTCAACCAAAGAATTTTCTAACGCGTGAGAGAATGGTCCATGCCCAATATCGTGTAATAAAATTGCCATTCTTGCTGCTAGGTAATCTTTGGGTTCAATTGAAATATTTTTTAATGAGAGTTCATCCAAAGCCTTGCCCATTAAGTGACACGCTCCCAAAGAATGATGAAATCTTGTATGTACTGCGCCTGGATAAACCAAGTGCGCCATGCCCATTTGTCGAATGTTTCTTAATCGCTGAAACCAAGGGTGTTCAATGATTTGCATCAAATCATTTTCTGGGATTTTGATGAATCCATAAACTGGGTCATTGATGATTTTACCTTTGATTTGCATTTTGATTGTTGAGTCGTACTATTTAATTTCAGGGCAATTTTACCATTCAGTTTTTGGGGCAACAGGAATTGGTTCTGCATCCCAATTTTTATTGGAATCATTTTTTTGTCCTTGCGCACCAAAAGGAATTGTTTCTGCTCTTTCTAAACTCGATGGGTCGTAGAATTCACAATCTTGGAACTGTTCAGGAGCCACAAACTTGGCTGTTTCTTCAATACCAAGTGTTTTATCTGCAAAAACTTTTTTCATGAAAATTGCCCAAATTGGTAGTGCCGCTGCTGCACCTTGACCAAGATACTCACTCTTGAATCGTAAATATCTGTCATCGCAACCAACCCAAGAACCAGCAAGGATTTGAGGGGTGTAGCCAATAAACCATGCATCAGCTTGATTATTAGTCGTACCAGTTTTTCCAGCCACTTCGCCAGTAATGCCATATCGATAACGTAGTCTTGCGCCCGTACCGAAATCAACGACACCTCGCATCATTTTGATCATCTTATATGCAGTATTGCTATTGATTATTTCTTTTTGTTGTGGTACAAAGTTTTTAATCAAGTTACCATTTTTATCTTCAATTTTTGTGATGAAAATAGGCTTAGTATTCAATCCTAAAGATGGGAACATAGAATATGCCCAAAGCATTTCGTACAAGGAAATATCAGAAACACCTAAAGCCGCCGATGGCACTTTATCTACATTTCCTGAAACCCCACAACGATGAACAAAATCAACAAAAGAACCTATACCCACTTGACTGATTAAGTAAAGCGCAGCATTGTTGATTGACTTCGCCAAAGCTACATTCATAGGTAATGAGCCTCGTTCAGTTCCACCTGCATCATAAGGTTTTTTCATAAATGAAGGGAACATTACTG
>CAZNVQ010000005.1:29607-45791 GCA_964576425.1 uncultured Flavipsychrobacter sp.
TGGAATTGCAAGGTGATAAACCATTATCAATCGCAAGAGTATACAAAAGCGGTTTGATAGTCGAACCAACTTGTCTTTTGGTATTGGTGTTTACGTGGTCGTACTGAAAATAATTATGATTAATACCACCCACCCATGCTTTTACAGCACCAGTAAATGGATCCATAGCCATAAAACCTACTTGTAAAAACATTTTCATGTATTTCACAGAATCAAGTGGACTCATGACCGTATCTTTTTCCATTTTTTTATTCCATGCAAATACCTTCATTTTTACAGGCTTTTTCAGCTCAGTCATGATTTCAGCTTCCGATTTCTCTTCTTCTTTCATGTCTTTGTATCGATCCAGCTGTTTAATGGTTTTAGCCAACTCAGTTTTTGCTGGTTCTTTATCCCAAAGTGTTCCGTCATTGAATCCTGGTTGACCAACAAAAGCAATTTGAAGGTCTTTGATGTGTTGTTCCACAGCTTGTTCAGCATAGTGTTGCATACGGACATCAATGGAGGTGTAAATTTTCAATCCGTCTTTATAAATATTGTAAGGTTCACCCGTAATTGGGTTTTTAACATCCTTCAAAAACTTCTTCACTTCTTGCTCCACTTCTTGTCTGAAATATGGCGCCATTCCTTCGTGGTAGTCAATTTTATGATAATCAAGCTTGATAGGTTTTGTTGATAATTTATCTAATTCATTTTGAGCTAGATAGCCATATTTCACCATTTGACTCAACACAACATTTCTTCTTCTTTGGGCTCTTTCAGGATTTCTTCTTGGGTTGTAAAGGGTGTTGCCTTTCAACATTCCAATCAACACCGCAGCTTCGTCAACACTCAATTCATCGGGTAGCTTGTTGAAAAAAGTAAGAGATGCATTTTTAATACCATATACATTGTCACCAAATGGAACGGTGTTCAAGTAGAGTGTAATGATTTCATTTTTAGTCAAGTTTTTTTCCAACTTAACAGCCAATACCCATTCTTTTAATTTGATGATGAGCATAGTGAAAATATTCACATTCTGTCTTCCAAAAAGGTTTTTAGCTAATTGTTGTGTGATGGTACTACCACCTCCTTGTTTGCCTAAAAAGACAACAGCACGTAAAACTGCAATTCCGTCAATTCCTGAGTGTTCATAAAAACGAGCGTCTTCAGTTGCTATCAATGCATTAAATACATTTGGAGATATTTCGTTATATTTACTATTAGATCGGTCTTGAATAAAATATCTGCCAATGAGCGTAGTTTGGTCGCCTGCATACAATTCTGATGAAAGCGCACTACTTGGATTTTCGAGCTCTCTCATAGAAGGCATATAGCCTAAAAGTCCGAAATTGATTAAAATTATTAATAAGTTGAAAGCAATTACACCAATCCAAAATGTTCTCCATAAAAGCTTAATGGCTTTGTTGGGTTCAGATTTTTGTGGATTTGACTTCGCGAGTTTATTTGATTGTCTTGGGTCTTTACGTTGATCCATAAGAGTGCAAATCTAAAAAAAATGAATCACCGTGTTTGTTAATAATCATTGAGGTTGAAAATATTTATACTCAAAAAGTATATAAAAATTACTAATGTTTATTGTTTTATGAAATTGAGAGGCTTTGGTGCATTAATTAAAAAACTAAATGCTGTTTTAAGCCGCAATTTTAAATAGATTTGCGTCCGTTTTTCAAATATTCACACAATTTCTATGTTCAATAACTTAAGTGAGCGTTTAGATTCCGCTTTTAAACAACTTAAAGGCGAAGGTCGTATATCCGAAATTAATATTGCAACGACCATTAAGGAAATTCGCCGTGCACTTGTTGATGCAGATGTCAATTTCAAAATTGCAAAAGATTTTACTGAAAGAGTAAAAGAAAAAGCTTTAGGTGAAAAAGTGCTTACTGCTGTGTCTCCCGGTCAGTTGATGGTGAAAATTGTGAAAGATGAATTGGCTGATTTAATGGGCGGCACGGAAAAGGAAATCGACCTTTCAGCAAAACCAACCATTATTTTAGTCGCAGGATTACAAGGAAGTGGTAAAACAACATTTTGTGGTAAGCTTTCCAACTATCTTAAATCTAGGAAGGGGCTTAATCCATTGTTAGTTGCGGCAGATATTTATCGACCTGCTGCCATTGATCAGTTAAAAGTTTTAGGTGAACACGTGAAAGTGCCAGTTTACTGCGAACCTGAAAATAAAAATGCTGTTGAAATTACTCAAAATGCATTGGCTCATGCCAAACAAAATGGCAATAGAGTAGTGATTGTCGATACCGCTGGTCGTTTAGCTATTGATGAAGTGATGATGACAGAAGTGGCAAATATCAAAGCTGCTTTAAATCCGCAAGAAATCCTTTTTGTAGTAGATTCTATGACAGGTCAAGATGCTGTTAATACAGCAAAAGCTTTTAACGACCGCTTAGATTTCACAGGCGTTGTGTTGACCAAATTAGATGGTGACACTCGAGGTGGTGCTGCATTGACCATAAAGTACACAGTGAACAAACCAATCAAGTTTGTGAGCATGGGTGAAAAACTTGACACTCTCGATGTTTTTTATCCAGAACGTATGGCTCAAAGGATTTTAGGAATGGGTGATATCACAACCCTTGTCGAACGTGCCCAAGCTCAATTTGATGAAGCGCAAGCCAAGAAACTAGAGAAGAAAATTCGCCAAAATAAATTTGACTTTGAAGATTTCGTAGAGCAATTGCAACAAATTAAAAAAATGGGTAACATTAAGGATTTGTTGGCGATGATTCCAGGTGTAGGTAAGGCTATTAAGGACATTGACATATCTGATGATGCATTCAAAGGAATTGAAGCAATTATATGCTCAATGACCCCACATGAAAGGCGCAATCCAGACGTGATTGACGGTAACAGAAGAAAAAGGATTGCTAAAGGTTCCGGCAAAGACATTACAGAAGTGAATGCTTTCATGAAACAATTTGACCAAATGCGTCAAATGATGGGGCAGATGGGTAAAATGAAAGGAATGATGCCTGGAATGGGCATGGGAATGCCTCCGTTTGGAGGAAAAAAACCGTTTTAATTATACTTTATAATTTAAAATATCAACTAGAGACTTTGTTTTTTGGTGTAAATAATTATCTTTGCACTCCTAAAATTATTTCTAAACACAAATAATTTCTATTATTTATGTCAGTTAAAATTCGCTTACAGCGTCATGGGTCAAAAAAGCGCCCATTTTATTTTATCGTAGTGGCAAATAGTACATCTCCACGTGATGGTAAATTCATTGAAAAGTTGGGAACATACAATCCTCTAACAATTCCTGCCACTGTTCGTTTGAACAGAGAAAGAAGTTTGTATTGGTTGCAAAATGGTGCTCAACCAACAAACACTTGTCGCAGAATCCTTTCATTTAAAGGTGTATTGTTCTTGAAACATTTGATGCGAGGTGTTACTCTTGGATTGTTTGATGAAAAAACTGCTTGGGAGAAATTTGAAAATTGGAACGGTGAGCATGAAGAAGTAGTGGCTCGTCGTGAAGAAGCACACAGAAAGCACAAGCAAGAAAAACGTCATGCAATAACTACTGAATCTGTTCGTCGTGTTGAAGAGAAAAATGTGGAAAGAGCATTGGCTTTAGCAGCTAGTGCTGCTGAAGAAACGGCTTCAGATGAGGTAGCTTCAACTGAAACACCAGTTGAAGAAGCATAAAATTTAAACTTTTTTAAATTTGAAAGCAGTGCATTTGCGCTGCTTTTTTGTTTTTTAAACAAAAATTTTGTGTACCAATATCGGTTTGTTTTAATGCCTATTTCTTAAATTTACTAATATTTATAAATATGTTTTAATGTGTATTTGGCTGTATTGTTTTCATATAATAAAACTATTATTTTAAAAAAATGACTTAAAAAATACACCAACTCTTACCTTTGCACTTTATTTTATTTTTTCATTACAATAATGCTGCACGAGGAGTCATTAAGGGTGAAGTGGTATATGATTATTACGAGTCGTTTGCGTGATTATGCACAACTATTGAAACCCAATTTGAGTATAATGGTGGTTTTCAGTAGTGTTGTAGGTTTTCTACTAGCTCCTGATTCCTTTTTTACCTGGAAAGCTGTATTGATTTTATTTTTTGGTGGTTTATTGGTAACAGGCGGTGCCAATACCATTAATCAAATTTTGGAACATCAATCGGACAAATTGATGAAGAGAACGGCTAAACGTCCTTTGCCTGAGCAGCGATTGCCGATGACTGAAGCTTGGATTTTTGCCATTCTATCAGGATTTTCAGGTGCTCTTCTACTATCAATATATTTCAATCCTTTTGCTGGAATATTGAGTTTTATTTCATTGCTTTTGTATGCATTTGCTTACACACCGATGAAAAAAATCAGTCCAATAGCCGTTTTTATTGGTGCTATTCCAGGTGCATTACCACCACTAATTGGTTGGGTAGCAGCAACAGGAAGAATTGGTGTTGGCGGTTGGGTTTTGTTTTTAATTCAGTTTTTTTGGCAGTTTCCTCATTTTTGGGCAATTGCTTGGGTTGGATTTGAAGATTATACCAAAGCTGGTATTAGAATGTTGCCAAGCAAAGAGGGTAGGACTAAATTCACAGGATTGCAATGCATGTTCTATAGTATTGTATTGGTTCCTCTTGCAATTGTGCCACGTGTACTTCAACTTTCAGGTAATGTAGGCATGTGGGTGAGTATAAGTGCGGGTTTGCTGTATTTTGTAAGTTCTTATAACTTTTACTTAAAAAATAATTTCAAGAGTGCAAAACAAGTAATGTTTGCTTCTTTTATTTATTTGCCAACAGTTTTGCTCGCTTTGTTGTTTGATAAATTATAATAAAGCAAATTATGGAAAACAAAATGTCAGTTTCAACAACAGAAAGAAAAATTCACCCGCATAAATTTGCCATGTGGGTAGCTATGGCGAGCATCACCATGATGTTTGCTGGTTTAACTAGCGCTTATGTTGTAAAACAAAGTGCTGGTAATTGGAGAACATACTCTCTTCCATCCGTTTTTTGGATGTCCACAATTGTGATTCTAATCAGCAGTTTAACCATGTATTTAGGACTCAAAGCATTTAAAGACAGAGCTATGAGTCGTTATAAAATGCTGATAAGTTTGACTTTAATTTTAGGAGTATTATTTGGTGTTTTGCAATATTATGGATTTTATAATTTGTATCATCAGCCGCAACAATTAATCTTGAACGGAAGCAAGGAAAATGCTTTCATGCCCGTAAAAGTTGATGGCAACCCGAGCGAATCTTTTCTTTTTATCATCACAGGTTTACATTTATTACACATTTTAGGTGGGATAATTGCATTATCTGTTGTATTTTTCCGCGCTTTTAGAAGGAGGGTTAAAGCTTATACTGCTACAGGACTCGAAGTGGTTTCCGCTTATTGGCACTTCGTTGACCTATTGTGGTTATATTTATTTGTATTCTTTCTGGCAAATCAATAAAATTATTTTGAAATTAGCACTCAATTCACACTTATACATTAATTTATAGATTTAATTATGGCACAAGCAACAGCTACTACAGCCGAAACAAAAGTATGGGAAGGAGGAAGGTCTCCTTTTAATGTCAGCTACGGAAAAATGATGATGTGGTTCTTCCTATTGTCAGATGCGTTCACTTTCGGTGCTTTTTTGATTTCTTATGGAACAACTCGCTTTTTCAGCGCTGCTTGGCCTGACCCTAACAAAGTGTTTCATGCTTTTCCATTCATGGGACATGCAGATTTGCCTTTGCTCTTCGTGAGTTTAATGACGTTCATCCTAATCATGTCTTCTGTTACCATGGTTTTGGCGGTTCATGCTGGTCATTATGGCGACAGAAAAGGAGTAATCAAATGGTTGCTTTTCACCATCATTGGCGGTATCAGCTTCTTGGCTTGCCAGGCTTGGGAATGGACTCACTTACATCATCAAGGTGCTTGGTGGGGTGCTTTCACTGACCCTGGAATGTCTTTGTCTTCTATCCAACACTTTTTCAGCGATGCAACAATAGCAAAACCTGAATTTGCTGCTGGTGCTGGTATGCAATCTTCGCATGATTTCTATAATTACTTTTTCACCATCACAGGTTTCCACGGAACTCACGTACTGAGCGGTGTGGTGTTGTTGATTTTGGCTTTAGTAAATTCTGTAAATGGAACTTACGATAAACGTGGACATTATGAAATGATTGAAAAAATAGGACTTTATTGGCACTTTGTAGATTTAGTTTGGGTATTCGTATTTACTTGTTTCTATTTACTATAATTTTTAAAAATATAATATTATTTTAAATTCATAATAACTTATTTCATGTCACATCATCACAGCGATAATAGCAATCAACATTATTACGAAGGCGACCAATCTAAGTTGTATTCAGGCATCATGAACCATCATTTCGGTCATGATGTAAAATCAACTGAAAGCAAAAAACAAATGGGTAGAATCTGGAAAGTATTTTGGATTCTATTAGTAATCACCGTTGTTGAAGTTTGCTTAGGTATGTTTTTCAGTCATGCCATGCCAAAAGCACTAATTGCTTTCTTTTTCTTAGCACTTACATTATTGAAAGCAGCTTACATTGTAAAAGTTTTTATGCACTTAGGTGATGAAACTAAAAGCTTTATGGTTACTGTTTTGATTCCTTTGGTTTTATTCATTTGGTTTATCATTGCGTTCCTTTATGACGGCGGTTTTTGGTTGGATATCAACAAAAAATCACCAACTAGACATACTCAAACCCAATTAACTAGTCAATAAACTTTTAATAGCATTCTGTGTTATAAAATAGTGATGCAAAAAGAAAAATCTAAATTTTCGAAATTTATAATAACGATAGCGGTAACTACTTTGGTGCCGCTATCCTTTTTTATAATCGCCAAAATCTTGAAAAAAGACCATATTCAATTGCCAAAATTCTATGTGGTTGAAAAGGCAATTACCAAACCTGAAGGAAATCAAACTAAAATTGACACCATCTTTCATCAGTTGAATGATTTGGAATTGACCAATCAATTGGGTCAAAAAATTTCAATCAATAAGGATTTAAAAGATAGGATTTTAGTCTTTGACTTTTTTTTCACCAACTGCCCAAGCATTTGTCCTAAGTTGACCAACAATATGAAATTGTTACAACGAGCTTTCCGCAAGGACCCAAAACGCGAGGAAGCAATGGAAAACAAAATTCAATTGATTTCAATAACAGTAAACCCTGAAAGAGACAGCGTTGCGCAGCTTAGAAAATATGCTGACCGATTTGGTGTCAATCATGATCATTGGTCGTTTTTGACCGGTGATAAAAAGGTGATTTATGATTTTGCAAGAAACGAATTAGGACTTTCTGTAGGTGAAGGCGATGGAGGTGCTGATGATTTTATTCATACAGAAAAAATAGTAATCGTTGATAGAGAGCGTTTTGTTAGAGGCTACTACGATGGTCTAGATAGTCTTGAATTGGCAAAATGTGCTTATGATATTTCATTATTGACAATGGAAAAGAAAAGAAATAAAAAATAAATTATAATTATGTTGACGCCGAGTTTAAAGAAAAATGATAAAACAGCAAGATTGCTGATTCTCACTGTTTCGTTTGTGGTTTTTGCAGCAGTTGTCATTCTTTCAAGAGTGAAACTTGAAGTGGATTTAGGTTTTGATATTCATGTTTTTGCTACAATTAACGCTATTATCAATAGCATGGTTTCCATTGGATTAGTAGCTGCACTTGTTGCTGTCAAAAGAAAGAATTTTGAAATGCATAAAAACATAATGCTGTACACTATTATGTTATCGGTTCTTTTTTTGGTTTCCTATATTGCTCATCATTTATTAGCTGGTGATACCAAATTTGGCGGCGAGGGAACTATTAGATATGTGTACTTCACTATATTAATTAGTCATATTTTTCTTGCAGCTATCATTTTACCCTTCATTTTGTTCACAGCTTATCGAGCTTTGACTGGAGAATATAGTCAACACAAAAAGCTAGCTAAATATACATTCCCACTTTGGCTATATGTAAGTATAACAGGTGTAATTGTTTATTTAATGATTTCTCCTTATTATTGATTTTTATATAAAACTTCATGCGCAGCATTTTAATATTGTTAATTTGTTTGATGAGTTTTTCATCGGTCTCCAAAGGTCAAGGCTGTTCTGTTTGTACCAAAACGGCTGCTGGTTTGGACGATAAAGGCGCAAAAGGAATGAATGCAGGTATTTTATACTTAGCATTGATTCCCCTTGCCATGATTGGAACAATTGGTTTTATTTGGTGGAAATATCAAAAACAAAACTAAATTTATCCCAAAATAAGCAGTCTATGAAACTGGTTTTGGTTAATTTTTTGATCTCAATACTGCTTTTTTCTTGTGGTGAAAGTATAACAATTGGTAAAGACCAAACCCTAGTAGATTATCGATCAGTTGGCGATTTTGATAAAATTATCATTACTGTTCCTATGGATGCTGAAATTCATATTAACCCCAATGCAAAATCAACAATTGAAATTTCAGGCGACAAAAGCATTTTGTCCAACATCAAAACGCAAGTGCTTAACGGAACAATGTCGATTAATAAAACAAATGGCATAGACCTTTTTACCGACAAAGATGTTACCGCACAAATTACTGTTCCTTCACTTTCATCTATTGAAATTCAAGGCACATCTGACGTTACAATTTCGGGTAATGTCAAAACGGATAAGCTTAATTTAAAAATTGCTGGTGCAGGAAATATTAATGTTGATGAAGTAAATGCTAACGTAATATCTGCTTCAATTAGTGGTGCAGGCGATATTATTATTAAGAAAGGTGTTTCATCCAATTCTGACTACACTATTTCTGGTGCGGGCAACATCAATTGTTTGCAAGTTGTTTCTAAAAACGTAAGCGCGCATATTCGTGGTGCTGGTGAAATACAAGTCAATGCTACTGAAAAGCTAGATGCTAGCGTAAACGGTGGTGGAAGTATATTATATAAAGGGAAACCAAAGTCAATAAGTTCTAAAACATCAGGATTTGGTTCTGTTGAATCTATTGAATAATTTATTATGAAATCAATTTCTATATTCTTTACAATTTTGTGCTTGAGTCTTTCCGTGAAAGCTCAAGACGCTATCGAGCGCATTTGGTTTAATGCAGAAAAATCAGCTAAGATTCAAATTTTCAAAGCGAAAGATCAAAAGTTTTACGGCAAGATTATTTGGTTGAAAGAACCAAATAGAAACGGTAAACCAAAACTCGATGACAATAATCCAAATGAACAATTGGCAAAGCAGCCATTGATGGGACTAGCCGTGTTGAAAGGTTTTGAAAAAACGGAGAAAGATGTGTACGAAAACGGAACAATCTACGATCCAAAGAACGGAAAAACTTATAGTTGTACCATCAAGCACAAAGGGAAGCAATTAGACGTTCGTGGCTACATCGGCATTTCATTGATTGGCCGAACAACAGAATGGACGCTTGCGGAATAATTTTTTATTCCCATTTGAAAATTCTTGATGCAATTCCATATACGATTATTCCCCAAATCAGAAGCACTGCAACATCGGTTCTTACTTCCCAAATGCTGTATCCATCGAAAGCTATTTTTCTCAAAGCGTCGTTAAGATAGGTGAGTGGTAAAATGTTGCAAAAAGGCTGCAACCATTTAGGGAAATTATCAATAGTGAAAAAGGTTCCTGCTAACAAAAATTGTGGAAGCGTTATCAAATTTGCCAAAGGAGGAATGGTGCTTTCGGTTTTAGCAATGCTGCTTACAATAAATCCAAATCCCATAAAAACCATCATGCCAAGTGCACACATCACCAACATGTTCAAAAATGTGATGATGCCATGCACTAATGTGAAATTAAAGCAAAAGTGTCCAATGCTAATGATGATTATGGTGCCAAGAATTTGAAATGTTAATCGTGCAATTCCTTCGCTCACCACAATCGTTCCCTTTCTAACAGGAGTTGCAAAAAATCTTTTCAATACCAAAGTTTGGCGCATGTTAAAGAAAACAAACGCTGTTCCAAACACTCCTGAAGCCAATAATGAAAAGCCTAGTTGTCCTGGTAAAATGAAATCAATCATGGTGAATTTTCTAGACTCTGCAAGGCTAATATCAAATGCCGCTAAGGCTTTGGTTCGTTCCACAAGTTCAGGGTCTTGCGATGCAATCACTTCTTTTAGCATGGCTTTCAATTGTTGCACCTCTTGCATTTTTGCATTGGAACTATGTATGAAAACCGTATGTCTTGGCGTGTAACCTATTGGATTTTCTCTGATGGCAATTGTTGCAATAACTTCTCCATCAGCTAGTAAATCTTCAGCAGTTTTGTTGGCTGCTTGTTTCCATTTTAAGGTTGGAAGGTGTTCTATATTTTTTAAAATTGGATTGTCTTTATCTGCACCCGACGCCAAAGCAACCGGAATAGTGTAAACTTTATCAGTACCAATGAAACCAAAAACTAAAATGAAAATTAATGGAAATGCCAAAGTAAAAACAATAGCAGATGGACTTTTCAAAATCGACTGTAAGCTAGCTTTGATAAGGGCTTTGGAGGCTTTTATGTTGCTGTAATTTTCCATTTTTTCAATGTTTTAATTCATTGTTTGCTTGGTTTTTCTTGTGTGAGTGTCAACAATTGTTGCATCACCCAATATGTAGCTGGACAAACTGTTGTGTTCATCAATGTAAGATTTACTCTTTTCAACAGCACATCTTCATTCGTGTAAGGATATCTTTCACAATCACTTGGGCGGTCTTCGTAAATCGAACAATAATTGTCGCTGCCTAAAAAAGGACAAGGAGATTGCTTTGTAACAAAATCATTTTCATTGTCCAATCTTAAATAGGTTTCAATGAAAACACCTTCTTTCATTTTTAATTTTTTAGCAATCCGCTTGATGTCGGGCTGCTTAAATCTTGGTGAATGGTTTTTGCAACAATTGGCACAAGTCAAGCAATCAATTTTTTCAAATGCCTCTTCATGCAAGTCGGGCAAGGCTTTCAGCATTTTATTGCGATTGCCTTTTTCCAACATTCTTTTGAATGCCTTTTGCTGTTCCTTAGCTTCTTTTTGCCAAGTTGGTGAAATGATTGATTCCGACATTTATTGAAATTCGTAGCCTATATCTTTTCTATATTTCTTGCCTTGAAAGTCAACAATAGCAGCATTTTCATAAGATTGTGCTAATGCTTCTTTCAATGTTTTTCCGTAAGAGGTAATCGCAATCACTCTTCCTCCGTTGGTCACAACATCGTGATGTTCGTGTTTGGTGCCTGCATGAAATACTAAACTGTTATGTGCATGTTCCAAACCAGAAATTGTTTTTCCTTTTTCATAATTTCCGGGATAACCTTCTGAAACCAACATGACCGTACAAGCTGCTTCTGCTTTATGTTTCACCTCAATAGTATGCAATTCATTTTGATGCATAGCTACCAACAATTCCACTAAATCATTATCTAATCTTGGCATCACAACTTCAGTTTCTGGGTCGCCCATTCTGCAATTGTATTCTATCACCATCGGTTGACCACCAACATTGATTAATCCAAAAAAGATAAATCCTTGATAAACAATGCCTTCTTTCTTCAGACCCTTGATTGTTGGTTCCACAATTTGTTGGCGCACCAAGTTCATGAAATGTTCATCAGCAAAAGGAACAGGAGAAATTGCCCCCATGCCGCCCGTGTTTGGACCTTTGTCTCCTTCATCTATTCTTTTATAATCTTTGGCTTCGGGCAACAAAACATAATGTGTTCCATCACTGAGTGCAAAAACGGATAATTCAATTCCTTCAAGAAAAGCTTCCACTACCACTTTTTTGCTCGCTGCTCCAAATTGTGCTTCTTTTATCATTTGTGTAAAAGAGGCAATTGCTTCTTCATGAGAACTGCAAATCACAACCCCTTTTCCTGCTGCTAAACCATCTGCTTTGATGACAATGGGTAATGCATGATTGTTTAAATAATTGATGCCTTCATCGAAATTGTCCATTGAAAACTCACGATAGGCAGCCGTTGGAATTTGATGACGTTGCATAAATTCTTTAGCAAACGCTTTGCTGCCTTCCAATTGTGCACCTGCTTTCGAAGGTCCTGCAACAATAATATGTTTTAATGCTTCATCATTATTAATAAAGTCATATATGCCTTCCACCAACGAATCTTCACCGCCAGGAAAAACAAGGTCAATTTTATTTTCAATACAAAACAGCTTCACACTTTCAAAATCAGTGGGGCTCATGGCAACATTGGTGCCCAAAAGCGCTGTGCCTGCGTTTCCTGGAGCAATATAAAATTCTTTGCAATACTTGCTTTGACGGAGTTTCCAAGCCAACGCATGTTCTCGACCACCCGAACCTAAAAGTAAAATGTTGTAAGCCTTCATCATAGATGACAAAGATAGTTCTATACTAGCCCTTGCACCAAATTACCTACTTGATAATTTATGGGTTTTCATTTTAGGTGAAAATTGACGCTTTTCATTCTCCAAGTTGAAAAATGTACTATTTTGTCCTTTTAAACCTGTGCAAATGAGCCAAAATTCTAATTCGAACAAGCATCCAAAAGGGTTACCATTTTTGTTTTTTACTGAAATGTGGGAGCGTTTTGGGTATTATTTAATGCTTGGGATATTTGTTTTATACATGATTGATGTCAACCGTGGTTTAGCTTTTCCCGACAAAACCGCTGATGATGTTTTTGGCACTTTCATTGCGTTCACTTACCTCACTCCGTTTTTAGGTGGATTTTTAGCCGATAGAAAATTGGGTTACATCAAATCCGTTTACATTGGTGGTTCTTTAATGGCTTTGGGTTATCTCGGTTTGGCTTTGAATGGGTTGACGAGCTTCTACCTTTCTGTTGGATTGGTGATTGTGGGCAATGGATTTTTCAAACCCAATATTTCCACGCTTTTAGGAAATTTATACTCCGAAGCGCCTAACAAAGCAAACAAAGATTCGGGTTATAATTTGTTTTATATGGGCATCAACATTGGTGCTTTTCTCGGTCCTATCATTGCTGCTTTCATGCGCAATAAGTACGATTGGTCGGCGGCTTTTGCAACAGCAGGAATCGGAATGATTGTTGGTTTAATTGTTTTTACCATTGGTTTGAAACACTACAGACATGCTGATGTGTTGAAACCTGTTCAAGAAGGCGACGCTAGCATGACCAAGGTTTTTGGTGGTGTTTTTTTACCTGCGTTGGTTGCAGGCATCATCGGTTGGCTATTGCCTGGCAATTTTTTAGGCAGCGACAGCACCGACGGTTTCATTGCTGCGGCTATTCCAGTTATTATATTTTATATTTCTATTTATCGCAAAGCCAATGCTAACGACAAACGTCCAATTGGTGCGCTTTTGGCCATTTTTGCTTTGAGCATGGTTTTTTGGGCTGTTTTTAAACAAAACGGAACTGCCTTGACTCGTTGGGCAAAATATTATACTGACAGAGAGGTGGCAGCTTCTATTGAAAAGCCCGCAAGAGCTTTGTATCAGGTGGAAAAAATCAAAATTGCTGAAGATTCAGTTGTGGCTTATGACGAGCAGTTTCAAGCCATTAAAAAAGACGGAAAGCCTGTGAAAGTGTGGGGTAGAGATGTGTATTGTAGGAATATGTCCGAAGCACAAATGCCCAAAGACAAAGCTGAAATTTATGTAACAAGCACCGAGTTGTTTCAATCCATCAATCCGGCTTGGGTGGTGATGCTTACGCCTGTTGTGGTGGCATTTTTTGCACTCTTGCGTAAAAATTTGAAAGAACCAACCACGGCAACAAAAATTGCATTCGGGCTTTTGATTTCTGGCTTGTCCACTTTGGTGATGGTCGGTGCGGTGTATGCAGGCAGCAATGGTGCCGTGAAAGTTTCGCCTTGGTGGTTGGCAGGTTGCTATGGTGTCATCACTGTTGGTGAATTGTTGCTGAGTCCAATGGGTTTGTCGTTGGTGTCCAAGCTCAGCCCACCAAGACTTACAGCCCTCATGATGGGCGGATTTTTCTTGTCCACATCTGTTGGCAACAAAATGAGTGGTGTGTTGGCGAGCATGTGGTATAGTTATGAAAACAAAGCCAATTTCTTTTTATTCAATTGTGCGCTCTTGTTGCTTTCGGCAGGTTTGGCTTTTGCCATTTTGAAATGGCTGAATAAAGTAATGAAAGAGAAAAATATTGAATAAATAAAAAACAACAGCCTCCCTTATTTTGGGGTATTTCAAGTCAAGAGCGTTGGAGGGTATTTATTTTTTTCTATCTTTCGACTGATAATCTAAAAAACAAACAGTTTATATGTCACAAAATCAATCAACGGCATCAAAAGGACATCCTAAAGGATTGTACTTTTTATTTTTCACCGAAATGTGGGAGCGATTTAGTTATTATGGAATGAGAGCCATTTTCATTCTTTTCATGACTAAAATTCTAATGATGAAAGATGCTGATGCATCTCAAATTTATGGAAGTTACACTGGGCTTGTTTATTTGACACCACTTTTGGGTGGTTATTTATGCGACAAGTTTTTAGGCAACAGAAGAAGTATTGTGATTGGTGGCTTGCTCATGTCTTTAGGTCAATTTTTCATGTTCCTCAGTGCTTCAACTGGTGGAGAGGCGGGCATTTCCTTAATGTGGATGGGCTTGACTTCGTTGATTATTGGAAACGGCTTTTTCAAACCAAACATTTCCACAATGGTTGGTCAATTGTATCCGGCAAACGATAGAAGAATTGATAGTGCGTTCACCATTTTCTACATGGGTATCAATCTTGGCGCTTTCTTTTCGCCTTTGGTTTGTGGGTCGATGGATTTTAAATGGGGTTTCTTGGCGGCTTGCATCGGCATGTTAATCGGATTAGTGGCTTTCGTTTTTGGTCAAAAGAAATTCTTGATTTCGGAAGAAGGAAAACACATTGGTTTGCCTGTTAAAAAATTGGATGTGAAAAGTATTGGAATGATTGTCGGTTCTATTGGCATCATCTTTTTCATGCTCAATTTCAAACAAATGTTCAAGAGCGATGTGGACATCATCAGCTATTTTATTTATGGTGCCATGGTTTTGATGCCCATCATCATTTTATCCGACAAAAGCTTGTCTAAAATTGAAATGAATCGCATCATCGTTATTTTCATTTTAGCGTTTTTCGTCATTTTCTTTTGGGGTGCTTTCGAACAAGCAGGGGCTTCATTGACCTTGTTTGCTGACCGCCAAACCGAAAGAACCATTTTTGGTTGGGAAATGCCTGCGTCTTATTTCCAATCGGTTAATCCATTGGCTGTAATTGCGCTTGCGCCTGTGTTCTCCATCATTTGGGGTTTCTTGTATGCTAGAAAACTAGAACCATCTTCGCCTAAGAAAATGGCAATTGGTCTTGGTTTGGTGGCAATGGGCTATGTGATTATTGCTATTGCGGTGAAAGGATTGGGCGTGGAAGAAAAAGTGTCGATGTGGTGGTTGATAGCCTTGTACATCATTCACACAATGGGGGAACTGTGTTTGTCGCCAATTGGTTTGTCGATGGTGTCTAAGCTAGCTCCTTTGCGTTTGTCATCTTTATTGATGGGTACTTGGTTTTTAGCCAATGCTGCGGCAAACAAATTTGCAGGCACATTGAGTGCGTTGATTCCTGGAGGCGAAGAAGGAGGCGGAGGCGCAACTTCTTTCCTTGGTTTTCAAATCACCAATTTATATGAGTTCTTCGTGTTGTTCATTGTGATGTCGGGAGCGGCAGCAGCTATCTTGTTTGTGCTGAGTTCGAAATTGGAAAAAATGCAACACAACGACCATGTGGAAGGCATTGATTTATCTGTGGAAAACCGATAAACTAAAGAAATAATACAGATTAAAACGGCTCTTAGCGATTGTCTAGGAGCCGTTTTTTTTTGTTTATGCTTGAGGTTTTTTACTATTAATTAATAGTTCCGAAGTATTAATTATAGGCTTTTAAGTACTAATTAATAGTTCCGAAGTATTAGCTAGATGCTTTTTGTCATTAATTAATAGTTCAGAAGTATTAATTATAGGCTTTTAAGTATTAATTAATAGTTCAGAAGTATTTGATAGAAGTTCCGAAGTATTAATTAATAGTTCAGAAGTATTAATTATAGGCTTTTAAGTACAAAAAGTCAGTTTGTAGTGACAAAGAGTGGCGGTAGTGTCTAAAAAAGTGTGTAATTGGTTAATAAATAATTTGACATCTATTAG